>NZ_BBAD01000082.1 GCF_001311075.1 Secundilactobacillus similis DSM 23365 = JCM 2765 | reverse complement strand
CCCATGATTAACGCGCTAACGAGGCCAAACTTTACAAGCAGCGAACACTGTCGCTGGACACAATCGACAGCAAAAAAGACCGCTAATCAGCGGTCCTTAAGCTAAAACTCAATACTGATAAACCTTAGTTTCATAAGGTCGTAACGTCTCGCCAGCGTCATCATCATAGTTACCGACTAATACCTTAGCCTCGCTAGGGCGGTCGTAATGGCGGTTGAGTGTGTCGCTCGTGAAGTTGCTGATGACCAGCAACGTCTGGCCGTTATAGTGACGACGGTAGGCGAAGACTTCAGCGTCATCGGCGTCTAAGAGTTCGAAATCACCGAACTTGATAAGGTCGCTTTGGTGACGAATGGCGATTAACTTCTGGTAGTAGTAGAAGACGGAATCAGGATCAGCTAACGCAGCCTTAGCGTTGATGGTTGGGTAGTTCGGGTTCAACGCGAACCATGGTTTGCCATCGGTGAAGCCGGCGTTGGCGGTGTCATCCCATTGCATTGGCGTCCGGGCGTTGTCCCGAGAAATTGGCGAGAGCCACCGCAGCATTTGGTCAGCGGAGACGGCCTTTTCCTCGTCAACGAATTGGTGGTACGCGTTCAGAGATTCGAGATCCTCGTACTGATCCAAGCTGGTGTAGTGTACGTTGGTCATACCAAGTTCTTCGCCTTCATAAACGTAGGGGCTGCCTTGTAGCAAATGCAGCGTGGTGCCCAGCATCTTGGCTGTGCGAACCCGGTAACGTTCATCATCCGTAGCGAAGCGAGAAACGGCGCGTGGTTGGTCGTGGTTATTCCAGTAGAGGCTGTTCCAGCCTTTGCCGTCTAGCGCAGTCTGCCAGCGACCGAGGGCCTGCTTTAATTCGGGGAGCTTCACTGGTTGATCGTTCCACTTGCCGAAGCGGGCGTCTGGGTTAGGCGATAGGGAAACGTGTTCGAACTGGAAGACCATGTTGAGTTCGCTGCCGTCCAAGTTGGTGTATTTAATGGCATCTTCTGGCGTTGAGCCTGGCATTTCGCCGACCGTCATCACGTCGTATTTAGATAATACTTCACGATTCATTTCTTGAAGGTAGTCGTTGAGCTTTGGACCATCGGCAACCACTGCTTGGACATCGCCGTACTCAGCACCTGGTGCTTGAGGGGCGTCTGGTAAGCCGTCTGGTTTCGAAATCAGGTTGATCACGTCCATCCGGAAGCCGTCAACACCCTTGTCCAACCAGAAGCGCATCAATGAATAGACACTTTGGCGGACGTCAGGGTTAGCCCAGTTCAAATCAGGTTGGCCCGGCGCAAATAGGTGCAAGTAGTACTGGCCACGTTCAGGTACGTAGGTCCAAGTTGAGCCACTGAAGTAGGAACCCAGTTGTTGGGGGCGTGACCGTCAACGGGATCGCGCCAGATGTAGTAGTCGGCGTAGGGGTTGTCCTTAGACTTCTTACTTTCCTGGAACCACTTGTGTTGGTCGGAGGTGTGGTTGACCACTAAGTCCATCAACAGTTTCATGCCCTTTTCGTGCAGACTAGCCAATAGCGCATCGAAGTCAGCCATTGAGCCATAAGCCGGTTGAATCGCTTCGTAGTCGGCGATATCATAGCCGTTATCTTTATCGGGGGATTTGTAAATTGGGCAGAGCACAGCACGTCGACACCGAGCTTTTTGAGGTAGTCTAAGCGGCTCTTGATGCCGTTTAAATCACCGATACCATCGTGATTACTGTCTTGAAAACTGCGGGGATAAACCTGATAGATTACTGAATCTTGAAACCAACGTTTTGTCATTTGAAATAGCCTCCTGATGAATTCTAAGTTAAGTGTACCGCATTTATGATAAGCGTGGGTGGATCAACCCAACGGCCACTGCCCCAAGCAACATCACGGCGCCGGCCACTAAAATCATGTGCGGCATCGATTGACCAAGCAATGGGAACAGCCAGAAACTAAAGAGCGAAGCCACGATTTGGGGCAGGCAAATACTGCAGTTGAACAGGCTAGATAGCGCCTTCGTTTTCACCGTGCAGGGATTCCGTGAAGATGGAGAATGGTTGTACCTGCAGGGTGAGGTAGGCGATGCCAATCAAAATGAACGGGATGATCAGTAGTAGTTGGCTGTGAATGAAGAAAATTGAAATCAAGCCAACGCCACCAGCGCCCAAGCCAACTCGGTACCACAGTTTCCGTGATGATGGTTGGTGCGGGACAGGACCAACAAGCCCCAAGCCATGGCAGCCAGCGATTCAACGCAGGTTAAAATGCCAAACCAGTTGCCAGCCGCTTGGTAACCAGCAGATGATGGCGTGCTGGTATGCCAAACGTTGAAGGCAATTGCACCGGTGCCGTAAGTCCAGAGGTACTGAATCGCAAACCAGACGAAGAGCTGAACGAAGGAGATTTCCCAGAAGGACTTCGGCGCGGTTTTAACGAGTTGCCACAAACTCGGTTGTGGTTTTTGAATCGTAGTGTCAATGTTGTGGTAGGCTGCATAAGTTGCTGGATCGTATTCGTGAACCGACCAAATCGTGTAGCCGGCGGTGATCAACAGAATGGCGGCGCCAATGTAGAAGGCCAGTTTGACGGTCATTGGGACTTCACCCTTGGGGGCCACGTTGGCGATCCCAATTGCGGCTAAAATGAATGGCGCGAGGGTTGCCAACACGCCACCGAAGTTAAAGAATGATTGTTGCCACGACCAAGCGAGGTCCTTTTGGTCTTCGTTGACCATGTCGCCGATGATCATCTTGAAGGGTTGCATGCAGACGTTGGACGAAAGGTCCATGAATAAAATAGCAATTGCACCAAATAATAGGGCTGCAAGCGACCCGAAACCAAAGCCAAAGGAACCGGCGTTGGGTAAGAGAATCATGACTAACGCGGCAACTGGCGCGCCGATGAGTAAGTAGGGCATCCGGCGACCGAACCGGTTCCAGGTTTGGTCGGAGTATTTGCCAATCAAGGTTGAACGACCATGCCCGCTAACGGTGGTAGGATGAAGAACCAGCCGAGCTTGTTGGGGTTAGCGCCGATGGTTGAGAAGATTCGGCTCATCTGTGACGATTGGAGTGAAAAGGCCATGTTGACGCCGAAGAAGCCGAAGGTCATGGCGAAAATGGTTGATAATTTGAGTGTCGGTAAACCAGAATGGGCTGTTGGGCGGTCGGGAACCTCGTCAGCCTGACTAATGGGTTTTGCGTTCATTGGGAACGCCTCCTTAAACTTAATTGTAACCGATTACAAAACAGAGTCTAACACGTTATTTGAATTTACGCAAACGTTTACAATGGCTAGTTATCAATAACACAAACGTTTACGTAAATTAAAAGGCGAAACTATGCTAAAATAGAGACTATCAAGTATTTTGTGAAAGGAGGGTTTGTGATGACAGTCACCATTAAGGACGTTGCGGCTGAGGCCGATGTCTCGATTGCGACGGTTTCACGCGTGCTCGCTAACAAGGCCGGGTTCTACTCTGACAAGACGGCAGCGCGGGTTCGCGAAGCTGCTGATCGACTAGGCTACCGGAAAAATACCAGTGCCGTGGAATTAGTGACCCAAAAGAGTCAGGTGATTGGCGTGATCGTGTCGAGTACCAAGACTAACTTCTCTAATCAGATCATTGAAGGCATCCAGTCAGTGGCGTTTAAACACGATCTCAGTGTGATGATTTTATACGCTGAAGACGAAGGTGATCTGCAGACCCGGGCGTTGCGGACGTTGATCGGTCGCTCGGTGATGGGCATCTTGGTGCTGGCGGTTCAATTAACGGATGCCAATTTAGCGTTGCTGGAAAATTCGCGGATCCCGCACCGGTACCTGTCAACGTCGTTTAAGGGCGATAAACTCGCTTTTACCGCGTCGGATGACTATCAGATCGGTTATCAGGCAACTGACTACCTGATCAAAAAAGGCCACCAGCGAATTGGGTTGGTGGCGATGGACGTGAATTCCTACATTGGTCAGCAACGGGTTGCCGGTTATCGGGATGCCATGAAGGCGGCACAGTTGACCGTGAGCGATGACTGGATCAAACCGGGGTTGTTTACGTATCAGGATGGGTTTAACGCGATGGCTGAATTTGGTGCTGAACCGGACGTGACGGCCGTGATTGGCACCAGTGATATGGCGGCGATTGGGGTGTTGAATCAAGCGCAGAACTTTGGTTTGAAGGTGCCGGAACAGTTGGCCATCATGAGTATTGATGGTACTGAACTGGTTAAAATTGTACGGCCACAGTTGACTAGCATTACCCAGGCATTTTACGAAATGGGGCAGCGCGGGATGACCCACTTGTTGACGCCGACAACCGCGCCGGCTAGTGAGTTCATTCCGTTTAAGCTCGATGAACGAAGTAGTACATAACACAGTGAAAGGTGGATGATTAAGATGCATAATGATATTCCTCAGATTCCGTTAGCGAACGGTAACACGATTCCCCAACTTGGGTTAGGGGTGTTCCAAGTCGATAACGCGGAAGATACGAAAAATTCAATTAAGTGGGCGCTGGCAGCCGGTTACCGGCACATTGATACGGCGGCCTACTACGGTAACGAGCAGTGGGTGGGTGAAGCCATCAAGGAAAGCGGCTTGGACCGCAGTGAGCTATTTGTGACCACTAAATTGTGGAATAACGTGCGGGGTTACGATGAAACCAAGCAGGCCTTTGGCGAATCAATGGCGCGGTTAGGCCTCGATTACCTTGATTTACTCCTGATCCACTGGCCAGCACCGGGTTACGTTGACACCTGGAAGGCCATGGAAGACCTGTACCGCGAGGGTAAGATCAAAAACATTGGCGTGTCTAACTTCGAGCAAAACCAACTCGAAGACCTGATGAGCCAAACGGAAATCAAACCCATGATCGACCAAATCGAAACCCACCCTTACTTCCAGCAGACGGAACTCCACGCCTACTTGGAAAGTCAGGGCATTCAGCACGAAGCTTGGAGCCCATTAGGTGGCGGTAAGAACAACGCGCTAGGCGACCCAGTGATTGCTAAAATCGCAGCGGCACACAATGTGACCCCAGCACAAGCCATCCTCCGCTGGCACATTCAACGCGAAGAAGTCGTGATTCCAAAGTCAATTCACGAAGAACGAGTTGCCCAAAACCGCGACATCTTTGCCTTTGGTTTGGATGAAGACGAGATGCAGGCAATTGCAAAGCTGGACCAAGGCAAGCGGGTGGGACCGGATCCGCAGAATTTGGCTTGGTTGAAGAAGTCGATGACTTATGGGAGTAGAGCATAGAGTGCGGAACGAAACGGTTTGAGAGCGGAGCACGTTTCGGCGTGGTTGCCGAAACGCAGTAACGTCAGCAAACTCGGGATATTGCTAAAAAACGAAATGAACAGGTCAAGTGGCGCCGAAATCAACGTAACAGCAACGCACGTCGCCACTACCACACAGCAACCCGCAACAACTAAAATCCCAAATAACCCAAAAAACAGGTGCCCTCAGCGAGACTCATTCCCGCCAAGGACACCTGTTTTAAGCATCATTTCATTTCCCGCAACAACCGCTTCAACCACCAAGCTAACCACAACCCAGCACCACTAACCACTAAGGCTAAAATTCCTCTAATCAATTGATGCTGCACAAATAAAATCACCGCCATCACGGCAACCAGCAGTGCCAGCCCTCGAATCAGCCGGCTTTGCGCTTCAATTTGAGTAACCAGTGACGATCAGGCGACATCAGACGCACCTCCAAGGTATTGGGCGGAATCGGGTGAACACGAGATTATTTGAACGGCGTTACTTGGGCATCTTTGGCCCGTTTTTCGAGTTCGGTTGTGAGTTTATTAATGATTTCCAGCGGTACCTGAACCAGTGGACTGAAGATGTTGGGGTGGTCTGGGTCAGGGACTTCAGCCGTATTTTTTCGGTCCGGCACGATGGCTTCTAAGTCGCTACGGCTCAAGTGAAGTTCACGTGCGTAGTAGATGACCTCTTGATAGGCCACGTTTTTGAAGTAGAAGTAGTATAAAAAGCCCGCAACGGCAATGTACCAGAAGATACTCCAAGATAGGCCCACTCGAGCGGGGGTCAATAGTTTCAGGCTAACGGCAACGATGACAAAGATAATGTAAATGGCGATCGAAATCGTACGCCACTTGGTTTTGTGTGACAAGTGATCAGTCCTTTGTGTGAGTTTAGGTTGCCGGCTGGTAGCGCTGACAAGGTTAATGTTAGTCCTATTTTAGCGGAAATGGCTGGGTGGGACAAGGGGCACAGAATAGAGAAATAATCAGTCCCACCTAACAGCCTAGTTGAGGGTGTCGGGTGGGACTGATATTTTGTCATCAATTAAGTGGTATTCGTTATGATTTAGATTGGCCAAACCACTGATTTAAATTTAGCTTCAAAAATGGGTGTTCTTTTGTTAACGCGATGAAGTGGTGCCAACCGATAACGGCTAGGCTGTAGATGATTGGCATGAACTGGATAATGTATCGCGCCCGGCCACCTTCGAATAACAGCAGGTACAGCAACATGCCCAAAACAGTAAGGCGTAAAACGCGGGCAATAAAGGAGCCATCGATAAAACTAAAGAGAACGCCGATGAGGACACCAAGCCAAATTAACTGTGAAAAGGTTTGGTAGTAGCGTAAGCGCGATCCATAAGTGTAGAAGAAGGACCGTAAAAATTCATAGTGATTGAACTTTGGTTTAGAGAAAAAGTCACCTTCGTTTAACCAACCAAGGGTCCCATCATTGGTGTTTAAGTAGTTTTTGTGGACGAGAAAGCTGAGATAACCGACGACGCCAAAGTCACTGAGGCGTTGCTTGATTTGCTTCATGTTGGCAGCTTGTTGCGCCTTTGAAGTGGGTTGCTTGGCACTGTAAGTGAAGTCGTCTTGGGAGTAACCACCGTTGGAATCCTTATTCATTCCCATCATGATGAAGTGCGAGGGGAGCATTTTGAGATTGGTATTTAACGGGACAAACGTCTGGTGTTTGACGAAGTACTGATTCCCACCTTGCAGATGCCGAAAGTGAGCCCGCACGCAATAATGGCGAATGCTAGGTGTTGATACTTGATTTTAGCGGTGTTTTTTAACAGGTAGATAATGAGTTCAATGACTGCAGCAATCAATAAAATAACTGCGGTTGGTTTTAAGGCGTACGCCAGCCAACTGACGATGCCTAAACCGCCGCCGAGAACCAGTATCCAACCGACTGTGGGGTGAGTTGTAATGCGCGAAATGAGTAGGTCTAATAGAACCAGTATTCCGGCGACGAAGGGAAGGACGGTCGTGTCAGAGTAGAACAGCAGTAACCAAGGGGACAACACGAATAATAGTGGGACTAGTGCTTGGACATGAGTTGCCTTGAGATGACGCTTAAGAAAAATGGCGAGTAAGATAACCGCGGTATCGATGAATACCAGATTGATGGCATCAAGAGTTATCGTAAAGTGTGCCATACCCACGGATTTAAAAATCCAGCGCTCAACAAACATTAAAACAAGGTTGTTGGGGTAGTTTGAAAAATAATTGGCAAGGTAGGTTTCCGGATCAATTTCTTGACTAGAAGCTGCCCATTTGAGAATACCTGTATCAAACCCAGTATCAGTTGCAAGGCAGATGAGAATGGCCAGCTGATAGATGACAACGAGCCCACCCCAGAGCCAAGGTGATGTGAGCACTTTTTTCGCGCCAAGGGGTAGCTTAGGGAACGTTGTTAGGCGGTGGCGAAACAGATAAGTTAAGTAACCGAGTACGACAACGATGACGCCAATAATGCCAAGAAGCTGGCCGTTAAGGTTTTTAGACGCAAACGCACCAGCTAGGGTGATCAATAGAAAAAATAGAATGATAACGTTAAGGGTAGTTTTTAAAACACGTTGCATAGTGTCCTCCAATCAGACTGTCGGTTAAGATTGACCAAGAATTAAACGACGTAGAGTAGTTTGAAATTGAGTCCAATCAAAACTGAAAACTTGGCGTTCTCTAAGTGTGGCTTTTAATTTAGTCCAACCGATGACTGAGAGGCTGAAAATCATCGGTAAGGCCTGAATCAGGTACCGTGAACGACCACCTTCAAATATCAGCAAGAACAGTAAAATGCCAAAGGTTGCGAGTCGTAAAATTCTGGCGAACAGGGATCGATCTAGGAAACTAAATAAAGCACCAATCAGGATACTTACCCAAACGAGTTGAGCCGCAACGAAGTAGACCGCTCGACGAGATCCGTACAAGTAGAAGAATGAGCGAACGAATTTATGGTGCTCGAGGGATGGCCATTTCGAAAATTGAGTATCGTTGGTCCAACCTAAAGAACCATCGCTAGTGTTGCGGTAGTTTTTACCAATCAGGAATTGGGCGACCTTGACGGGTCCCATATCGGCTAACCGTTGTTTTGTTCGTGCTAAATTAGCACGGTTTTGGCTGGCCGCAGTGTGATAACTAAGGCTGTAACGGTAATCCTCGTCTGAAAAAGTCCCGCCAGATTTAGGGTTGAGACCGATCATTAGAAAGTGGGTCGGTTGCATGGCAGTATTTTTATTGACTGCGGCCAAGTTTTGATGACCGATCCAATATTGGTTAACGCCGATAGCAAGACCAAAACTCACGAAAATAATGGCTAGTGAAAGCCACAGTTGTCGGTTTTTGACGATGGTTTTATTGCTGATGAGTGCAATCAGCAATTCAATAATGATGGCAATTGTTAAAATAAAGGCACTTGGTTTCAGATGGTAGGCCATGTAGGTGCAGAGACCGAATACGATGCTGACGCCAATTAAAGAACGGCGTGAAGTGGTCGTTAATTTGGTGATGAGGAAATGAAGCGCCCACAGTTGGCCTGCCAGAAATGGTAGCACCGCTAAGTCAGTATAGAAAACGATGAGCCAAGGGCCTAATAAGAAACAAAACGGGACTGCAATCCAGAGAAATTTTCGGTTGAGATGTTGTCGAAGTGTCAGCGTTAGCAGCAAAATCGCCACGTCAACGAGAATCAAATTGGCGAAGTTGAGTACGAGAAGAAAGTTAGTGGCGCCTAATGCGTGACTGAGAAGGTAAAGGCCACGTTCAAAGCTGAGTAACCCTAAGTTATTCGGATTAACGGTAAAGTAGTAGTAGTTCGCTTTGCCCATTGCCGTTTGCATGACCACCCAGCCATCGTAGCCGAATTGAGCGGAAAGGTTTAAAATCAGTGTTAGTTGGTAAGCGATGATTAGAATTGCGGCAGCCCAGATTGTGTTGAGATGCTTGAGCCAGCCTGCAATGGTCGTTCGAACTTTGGGAAGAATAGCGAGCAGCAAACCAATGATAACGACGACACCAAGACCTAAATTAAATTGCGTCAGGTTCTGGAAATTAGTGGATAGTAACGCACCAACGAGGGCGATTACTAAGGCAAATAAAATAAGTTGATCAATAGTTCCTTTAAGAATACGTTGCATGAGAGGCTCCTTTGAGGATGAAGGGTTATGTACAATTTTTGAAAGTGTGGATAATTTTATTATAAGTTTGTGAACGGTATTTGGATAGAATAACTTTAATAAAACCGGGGAAAATAAAGACGTTATTTTAAGATAACACTTGTGCTTGACAATCAACCAAACTTAATGCTACTATACCCCTACACATTGAACGCTAACTCAAGTAGCGAATAATCTGAGCGTCAGGAAGTCGGTGGTTGCTGCGAACCGATCAGGGTTATTTAGCCAAATACGGTGTTCAAGCCATCGGAGAATAACTAGAACCGTTATCATCTAGTGAGTGAGGCGTCGTTGTGCGCCTAAGCTGGGTGGTACCACGGTTTGTTCCAATCGTCCCTGTTACGTCGTAATTGACGTGGCGGGGGCGATTTTTTGTACAGAGCGTGGAAGGAAGCGGTTAGAGAGTGGAGCCGGAGGTCCTTAGGTGCAACTCTCTGCTTCTCGGAACGCGTTTCGGCACGGTAAGAGTAGTGAGTCTCCGGCTGAAAGACCTGGGCCTGGCCTTTTAGTCGGAAGACCTTAGGTGCAACTCTCTGCTTCTCGGAACGCGTTTCGGCACGGTAGCAGTAGCGAGCAATCATACTTTCCATCAATGAAATAATTCAAACCAAAAACCCATTCGTCAAAAAAAGGAGCGAGCAAACATGCAAAAACAAGTCAAAGTCAAATTCTGGGAAGCCATCATGGTCCTCCTCATGATGCTAGTCGTCATGGGAGTCGGCGTTATCGGTTTCGGTATCAGTCCTCAAATTCCGGTTTTACTGGTCATTGCGATCGTCATTCTCTGGGCCAAAATCAAGCGGTTCTCATGGGATGATATCCATAAAGGAATCACGGAAGGGGTCACCACCGGGATTGTGCCATTATTCATCTTTATTTTAATCGGGGTGCTGATTAGTGTTTGGATCGCTGCTGGCATCATTCCATCATTGATGGTGGCCGGCTTCAACATGTTGAGCGTCCAGTGGTTTGTGCCATCGGTCTTCCTCGTGTGTGCGTTGATCGGGACGTCTATCGGGAGTGCCTTTACTACGATTTCAACGGTTGGGATCGCCCTGTTTGGAATGGGGGCCACGATGAATTTAAACCCAGCGTTGGTTGCTGGGGCAATTATTTCTGGCGCTATTTTTGGGGATAAGACGTCACCACTGTCTGATTCAACCAACTTGGCGTCAGCGATTGCGGATGCGGATTTGTTCAAACACATTAAGAACCTGATGTGGTCGACGATTCCAGCGTTCTTGGTGTCATTGATCCTGTACGCCATCTTAGGTCACAATGCGGCTGACGGCAACGCGTTAGCGAAGGTCAGCACGACGGTTAACGTGTTAAACAGCCACTTTGTGATTAGTTGGTGGGCGGCTTTGCCAATCATCGTGATGTTCGTTTGCGCATTCTTGAAGATTCCAGCCATTGCAACTTTATTGATCAACATTGCGATTGCGGTCGTGATGATTTTCATTCACAACCCACATACACCAGTTAAAGGGCTGGTTACGATGATGGAATCCGGTTACGTGTCACACACCGGCAACCAAGCCGTTGACGCGCTGTTGAGTCGTGGTGGGATCACCTCCATGATGTCAACGGTCTCACTGATCATTATGACGCTTGCGTTGGGTGGTTTGTTGATGAAATTCGACCTGATTCAAATCGCCATGCAGCCACTAGTTGCCCGGCTACACCGGAACGGCGATTTGGTAACTGCCGGTATTCTTGGCGGAATCGCCGTGAACCTCTTCGTTGGGGAACAGTACCTCTCAACGATTTTGCCAGGAAAGGCATTTAAAAAGCCGTTTAACGACCACGGGTTGGATAACTTGGCGCTGAGCCGGGTACTTGAAGATGGCGGGACCGTTATCAACTACTTAGTACCTTGGGGCGTTGCCAGTTCGTTTGCAGCTGGGACGCTGGGCGTTTCGACGTTGGCGTTCTTGCCATTCTGTTTCTTCAGTTTACTGTCACCAGTCTTCTCAATTTTGAGTGGGTACACTGGAATTGGGTTGAAGAAGATGCGGTGCCGGGTTCGGTGGAAGCAACGCGGTAGGGCGTTGGTTTGAAATACAAGTTATTGAAAGCAAGTTTGCTGGCGTGAGGCTGGTGGGCTTGTTTTTTTGTTTTGGGGAAGTGGCGGGCTGTTTGCCGGCGCTGTTGCTGGGCAAAGGCGCAGTTTTTGTTGGCGTGGGAAAAGCGTCCGGCTAGACTTCGGTGGGAAGTTTGGCTGGACGCTTTTTTGTGGTTGTTTGGTTGTTGTCGTTAATTGAGTGGTACTGGCGACGTGCGTTTAGGCAACGTTTGTTTCGGCGTTATTTCAGCTTAGCTGTTCCGGAGTTTAGTTACTATGAAATAGTCATTCCGGAACCTTCTAACCGCTTCTCCTCACGCTCTAGTCTTCCGTCAACTCTCCCGGATTAGCCCGGCTCGCATAATGGCCCGCCCGCTGGAACGTGATCGTTGCATCATGATCTTGGCCCCACTTGCAAGTTAGGCCGATGGCTGCTGTTAGGCGGAGGGTGCCGGCTTCTTCGTGGAGTTCTAGGTTGCGGATGCTTTCCTGACAATCTTCACAGATGTGCTCGGCGATATTGATGCTGGTTCTTGGGAAGATAATGCTGAACTCTTCGCCACCAGTTCGATAAAGGTGTTGGTCGAAGTGGTACGGCTTTAACGTTGTTGATAAAGTGTTCGCCACCGCAATCAGTGCCCGGTTACCAACTAAGTGACCGTAGTGATCGTTGATGTCTTTAAAGGCATCGATGTCCAACGTCGCGACCACCAACGATGAGGTTGATGCCGCGGCGAAGGCGTCATCAAATTCTTCCCGGAAGGCGCTCCAGTTTTTGAGGCTGGTCAGGCTGTCGTAGCGGGTATGTTGCGCAATCATGAGACTGTTGGAGTGCTCCTGACGAGTCGCAAGGTAGTACACCAAGTCCGCAATCGCAACAACGATAAAGCTAACCATCATCGTCAGCGTTTGCCACCAAGAAATTGTAGGTGACAGGCGTTTGACTGACAACCAGAAAGAAACCCCAATGAGGATGATCATGATAATTTGGAATTCTCGCAAATGGTTATCGGGAACGGGAATCATATCCGGTAAGAATAAGACGCCTAAACAAACTAAAAAGATCAGGCCATGAGAACGACGCCCATCAAATTTAGCGTGCCGAAACTTAAAAAAGCACCGATGGCGAGCAGACCGTAGCTAAGGTTGGATTTAAATAACGTAACGCTGTACATCATCACCAGCAACTGTAGATTCATGAGCAGCCAGAGATTCAGGTTGTTGGGATAGAGACTAATGCCCCGCAACACCAACATGACCACCAGTGAGATGATTACAGCCGGTAATTCTAACCAAGCCAACCGGAGTTGATGGTGATCAACGAGATTTTGGCGTGTCACGTGAATGACCTGTTGGGACAGTGCTAAAAAAACCAGCATGAAGAAGAGGGTGATGAAGAGGTAAAATGCGGACCAGATGAGCACGAGAAGGCCTCCTTATAGGTAGTTAAATCGCAGTTAGTTTATCCCGACCGGCGTGCTTAGATTCGTAAAGGTTCCAGTCAGCACGCTGGAAAGTGGTCGTTGCGTTGCGATCCTCGGGTCGAACTTGAGTCAGTCCGAGTGAAACGGTCAGTTTAATGGCAACCCCATTGACGACGATCGTTAAGTCGCGAATGGCATGGTGCCAGGCTTCTAGCACCGGGGTTGCCTGCGATAACGTGGTATTTGACAGCAACACCGTTAACTCTTCGCCGCCGGTTCGGTAACAGCGGTAATCAAGTCCGCTGGCAGCCAGCGCCTCGTTCAGGTTATGGGTTAAAGTTACCAGAATCTGGTTACCCGTTGACCGACCATATTGATCGTTGAGTTGTTTGAACCAATCAATATCGATGGTTGCGACCGTTAGTGGGGCGGTCACGCTGACCCGACGAAAGGCCGATTCAAAGTCGTTTCGAAAGGCGTTCCAGTTTTGAAAGCCGGTGAGGTCATCATACCGCGCAGCTTGTGCGAACTTAGAGTTCAATTGCCGCTCGCGGTGAAGTTGGAGGGTGTACCAAAAAGCAAGTAGCATGTTGGCAACGTAGTTAAAGCAAAGGCTAAATATCGCGCTAGGCGTCATGAGCCAAGCGTGACCTGCCACAAGGTAAAGTGGAATCCAGATGGCGGGGCCCATTAGCGATGGCAGGATCCAGTAAAGAACGGGGTGCCGGTCGAATTGACGAATCCGGAGATGTTGAACGTAGAGGACTAAAATGACAAGAACGAAAAATAGCCAACTCCAAGGACTAAACATGGCACCGGTACTAGCGAGGAGGATGAACGCAACGATTGAGATCAGGAGTAGACTCAATGACGATTCAACCATCACGCGGTGTAGTTGATCACTGAAAAATGTAAGTTGATCAAAAACCAGTAGACCCGCCCGGTAAGCTGTTGTGAAAAGACCCGTAACACTAAAACGACTAAGCAGGTAAAGAGGGCCGCTGGTAATTCAAGCTGTGACCGTTGCAGCCAGTGGCGCTTGATCAACCGTCGTTGCGATACCCGGAATAATTGCTGAAACAGCATGGTATAACCAAGCATAAAGAATATCGATAACATGAGGTAGTAACTAAATTCAACCATGGACTTGTACACCTAGTTTCCCAAATTGTAGTTAACCCTAGTATAGCAAATATGTGATGAGACAGGGGGGCCTTTTGGGGTTACTTACGTTTGTGTCCAGCGTAAGTGTTGGGTGCGATTTGGGTGTCGGCTGTTTGTCGTCGCTTCGCTCGCCAAAGCCGCATGAAAACCGGCGCTCTCAGGCTACAAAATTCGGCGCCACTTAAACTGTTATTTCCAGGGTTCCTGAAGTAATAGAAACTTGCCAACCACGCGCTTTCTGGCCACCACGCCGAATGGTGCTGCGCGAGGCAGAAGGTTGCATGTAAGCATGACCCAGCCAACCTACCAAAAC
>NZ_BBAD01000081.1 GCF_001311075.1 Secundilactobacillus similis DSM 23365 = JCM 2765 | reverse complement strand
ATTAAGATCAACGGCTTTTTTGATGCCGTTAAACAGCGTTGAGACAGTTAAACGACCTAGGCTTTGAATGACTTCTCATAATTAAGACATTACCACTATCAGTGTAGCTAATTTGCTAAAAAGCATCGTATACTAGTAAACTTTTGCCGAAATAGGGCACTGCTTTCCTAAGAATATGCTAAAATGATAAAGATGGTTTTAATAATGATGTAGATTGAGAGGCTTTATAATGAAACGTTATCGACCGTATCGGCTGACGCTAGGTTGGCAGATTTTAATTGGTCTGGCATTGGGGATCGTGCTAGGGGTGGTCTTCTACCAGAACAAGACAGCAATTACGGCTATGCAAAATATTGGGACGATGTTTATTAGTCTGATTCAAATGATCGTGTTACCAATCGTGGTGTCGTGTTTAACGGTTGGGATTGCGAACATGGGGGATATTAAGAAGCTTGGTCGAATTGGTGGTAAAACCCTAATTTACTTCGAATTGATGACAACCGTTGCAATTATTCTAGGGTTGATCGTTGCCAATGTTTTCCGACCTGGGGATTTCATTAATATCCACTCACTACATTCCCAAGATATTAGTCAGTACGTGCAAACGGCTAACCAAGCCAAGCACAATAGTGGTATCTGGGCAACGTTGATGGGCATTATTCCAACCAACATCTTTAGTGCCCTGAGTACTGGTGATATGATGCCAGTGATCTTCTTCAGCGTCTTCTTTGGCTTAGGGACGGCCGCAATTGGCAAGCAGGGTAAGATCATTATTGATTTCTTGCAGGCCGTTTCAGAAGTCATGTTTAAGGTGACGAACTGGGTCATGCATACCGCACCAATTGGGGTTTGTGCCCTGATTGGGGTCACCATTGCGCAAATGGGACTTTCGGCGTTACTGCCACTAGGGTATTTTATCCTGTTGGTTTATGCGACGATGGTGGTGTTTGTCTTAGTTGTGATGGGGCTGGTTGCTAAGCTGTTTAAGCTCAACATCTTTACGCTGCTTAAAGTGATTAAGGATGAAGCTGTGTTGGCTTTCTCAACGGCCAGTTCAGAAGCGGCCTTACCTCGGATCATTGATAAGATGGATAAATTCGGGGTGAGCCAAGGGATCGTTTCCTTTGTTATCCCAACCGGGTACACGTTTAACTTGGACGGGTCAGCCATTTATCAATCACTGGCTGCGTTGTTCCTTGCTCAGGCTTATCACATTCACTTGAGCATTGGTCAACAAATCACGCTGGTTGTTGTCTTGATGATTACCTCTAAAGGGATGGCCGGGGTGCCTGGTGCCTCCTTCGTGGTGTTGCTGGCTACGATTTCAACCATTGGGGTGCCAATGGCTGGGCTAACCTTTATTGCTGGTATTGACCGGTTAGTGGATATGGCTCGGACGGCGGTTAACGTTGTCGGGAACTCACTGGCCTCAGTGATTATCGGTAAATCCGAAAAAGAATTCGATGAAGATAAAGCGATGCCTTTGCGGCGACGTTTGATCGAAAAAAAGCGTAATTTAAAAGCGTTACGGCATGTGCCGTAACGCTTTTTGGTGCCATCGTCATCGGGTCGGTAGTCAAGTGCGGTTGATTCCCATCAAGCGATGCTTGCTTTGTGACCGTTACAGATGTTGAGGGCGTTATAGTAAAATTGATCTGGACAACGTTTGAGACTGAAGTGCCTGACGTAGTGATACTGAAGTTAGGCAGTGCTTAATTTCCCCGCGAAGTTCCCCCCGCGGTGAAGCACTTTGGCTGGCACGTCACTGCCAAATAGCCAATCTGGTACCGAAACTAAACCTGCTAACTGACTTTCCCAATACATTCGGCTGGGGACGGTGACGACTACTAACGAGGTCGTTCAGGAACTCTGCTTATTAAACGGATCGCAACACCCGTCACAGAGAAGAAACAGTAGGTCGTCTGTCACCATTCAGCTCAAATCGTCGGAATTGGGGCCGGGAAAGTCAACAGTTAGCAGGTTGCTAGAATGGTGACCTCTGGTGTGAGGCACCGACTGCTCGCTTTCCCTGGCGCGCGTGATAGGACGACGATCCGGGATCATAATTTTCAGTTGTCATATGCCTCACCTCCAGTTTTAGTTGCCGTGCGTTAGGCGCGAAAAACGCTCAGCCAACAACTGGCTGAGCGTCCTTAAGGTCGTCTCAAATAACCCACTAGGGGTTGTTATAGCCAATCGTTGAGCTTTAGCACTATACGGCGTAGTTATCAGATAACAGCTACATTAGACCGAGCCTTTTTTTAACTCGGACAGCTGACTCATTGGCGTTTTTCGACGTTTCTGAGCAGTAGCGTTTTCCGTATAGGAGCCTCACCTAACGGCTTATTCTATTTCTAATTATTAGTATACGCAGAAATCCAGTCGCTGGCAAGTGATATGCAACGCTGAATGATGACGCACAGCGTAAATTTACCATTCACTTGAAAAAGCACTATAATGAAAGGGACGGTTGTTATAACAGCTAAAATTGAACAGGGAGTGGTAAACGTGTTACAGCCAGGTGTCGTTTTATTTGATCAGTTAAGTGAATCGGCCAAACAACGTGCAGTGGATGATTTTTGCCAGTTTTATTTGAAAGAATACCGACATGGTAGCTTGGAAATTCTAACGGAATTTCCAATTCAATATGAAATTGAACAGATCAACCATGATATTCAACAAAACCGGAGTTTTCATCCCGCACGGTTACAAGCCTTTCTAGTCGAGAACGATAGTCAGTTATTTGGCAATATCTTGAATGCGATTAACGAATCGTTCTTGGAGAACGGGGCAATGGCTAACCACCACGATTATGAAGACTGGTATCAAGAACAGTACGACGCCATTAAACCAGGGCTTTAATTACCCTGGATCTGACCGAAATAACCAACCAAAACGGGAAATCTGTCGGCTACGGAATGAACTTGCGCGACGTTTTTTCACACAAAAAAACGACCACGTTGGTGGCCGCTTTTTTATTGGGGTTGAAAAGTAGATTAGATCCAATTGTAGGGGAAATTGGATTAGAGTCGGTTTTGCCTAGTAAGCCGATACTCTATATGATTAAAGGATGTAGTAGTTTGTTACTACGGTTATAAGAATAGTCGTGGTACCTTAAACGAAGCTTAAGTTTAGAAATGCAGCCAAAATTTTTGATTTTATAAGCCGATTGAATTGCTTCTATAATAGTAGTCGGTTATTATTACAGGTATTGCGATGCTTGGTTTGAGTGAACCGGGCACGTTAAAACGGACGAGTTGGAGTTGACGATCAACGTTGATTCCGCTTGAGGAGGCAAAAACATGAAAGTATTTGTAATCGGGGCTAATGGGAACGTCGGCCGATTAATTGCAACTAAGTTAGCTGATCGGGGCGATGAAGTCGTCGCTGGGATTCGTAAGCCGGAACAAGCGGCCTTTTTTGAAGATCGTGATATTAAGACGGCTCACTTTGATTTACTTGGGCGACCAGAAGAAATGGGGGTTACCCTCGATGAGTTTGATGCCGTGGTCTTCACTGCTGGTTCTGGTGGTAAGACTGGCGATGATATGACGTTGCTGATCGACCTTGATGGGGCCGTTAAGAGTATGCAGGCGGCTGAAATTGCCGGTATCAAACGGTACGTTCTGGTTAGTGCGCTGTTTGCTGAAGATCGGAACCGTTGGAGCGATAGCATTCGGCCATACTACGCCGCTAAATTCTACGCGGATGAATGGTTACGCTACCGGACCAACCTGGACTATACGATCATTGAACCGGGCGCGTTGACGTTTGAAGATGGCACCGGTAAGATTGATACAACTGGTGTTGAAGGTGGCTCTGTGGCCCGCGATGACGTTGCTAGCACGGTTGTGGCGGCGTTGAACGAACCCGCAACCATTAAAAAGACGGTACCACTCATTACCGGTGATACACCGATTGAAACAGCGTTAAAAAACGCTTAAGCTCGGCGATTTAACCTAGCGTTAAGGTGCGAATCGTATTATAGTAACAACTAGTCGATACAGGTTTGAAGGCTCAGTGAGAATGAGCCTTTTTTAAATTCAAAGGAGGGGCGATGCCATGCACAGTGGTTACCGTATTTAGCATATGTTTTAGCCGTTTTGATTGGGATGGGTGTACTGACCAGTCGACGGCGCGGGGCCGGTGAGCTGGTGACCATCGTCACGTTGGGAATCTACCTGACCGTTGTGGCTACCTGACGTTAACACCAACCTCATTCGCCTATGGGATCATTCCAACAATGGAGCCGGTTTGGGTCGGGGTAGTGCCAACGAATCCGATTCCGTTCCGGGGCATCGAACTCGATTTCTACATGAACATCGTAATGATGGTGCCGATGGGTGTCTATCTGGCGCTGTTTAAAAAATGGTCGGGTTGGCGCATCTTGCTGATCGGTGTTTTGATGGGGACTGCCATCGAAAGCACCCAGTTCGTTCTTGACACCGTGTTGCACATGTCACGCTGGTCGATATCAACGATGTGATGACCAATGCCGCTGGGGTTGTGATCGGCTACTACGCCGTCGCACTACTCAAACGGACGCCGTTCCGACGAGTGGTTCAGTTCTTCATGGTGAAGCGGCCAGCCGTTCAAACCATTAAGCACGCTTAAGCATAACAAATGGAAAAGCACCTTCGAGAGGGCCTAGAATTGGCCGGTCGAAGGTGCTTTTTAGTTAGTCTTTGAACTGGACCGCAATGTCATCAAGGGTGTTCATATTCGCTAAAACGGACTGTAGTGAATCGATGAGACCGAGTAGGAGTACGGCGCCACTGCCTTCGCCAACCGCCATTTGTAAATCGAGAAGTGGCGTTAAGCCAAGCCAGTCGAGGGCAAGCTTTGAGCCCGTTTCACGGGAGAAGTGCGAGGCGATTAAATGCTGCGTTGTTCCTGGCACTAATTTTTCGGTCAGAACTGCCCCGGCGTAGGATAAAAAGCATCTAAAATCAACGGCACGCCGTGTTCAGCCGCACATAGCATTGCACCGGCCTTGGCCCCAATCTCAAAGCCGCCAACTTTACTAAGAACGTCAATTGGATCAGTCGGATCAGGTTGCCAGTTAATAATGGCATCTTCCACCACCCGGGTTTTATGAATCAACCGTTGATCAGAAATCACGGAACCCCGACCCACGACGGTTGCGGCTGGAATCTGAAGGAGGACGCTGATCATGGCTGCGGCGGGCGTCGTGTTGCCGATACCGAGTTCACCAACCAGCAACAGCTGATTGCCCTCACGGATGCTGTCAAGCGCAACATCGTAACCCGCTTGGAGGGCTTGAAGCGCCTCGTCGCGGGTCATGGCGGGGGACGTCACCATGTTTTGAGTGCCCCAGTTGACCTTTTTATCGATGACACCAGTGCCGCTTAAATCATGATCCACGCCGACATCAACGACCTTAACCTGACAGCGATTCGCCTTGGCCAAGCTCGCAACGGTCGTGTGACCCGCCAACGTATTGAGCGATTGTACCCAGGTCACTTTTCGAGGCGTTGAGGAGACACCAGCTTTTTCAACCCCGTGATCGCCGGCAAATACCAGACAGCACCGCTTAGCCGTTTGCAGGTCAGCGGTGCCTTCGATACCGGCTAATTTAATTGCCAGCGTTTCTAATTGCCCTAAACCGCCAACTGGTTTAGCTAACTGGTCAAGTTTAGTTTTCATCTGAGCTTGTGCTTGCGTGTCGATTGGAGCATCTTGTGGTCGTGGATTGAACATGGTGACGCCTCCTAGATGGTAGTGATGTTGGCGTTAATTTAACATCAGGCGCGTTATGATTCAAGGGGCGGGCTGGTGGTTCGACAAGATGGCGGGGTTGGTTTGTAAGATGGTTGTGCAGAATTGGTTTTATCTTTTGAATTTGTACTTTTTGTGCTGTCGTTTGTGTCCAGTGTAAGCATTCTGCTGTTCAGTTTGTGAAGTGCGGTGATTTGTGTAGACTTACGATTCCGGTAAGCGGCTAGGTTCCTGCTGTGGGGCCGGTCTGAGCCGAAGGGCGGTCTCAGGCCTCAAATGTAAGTCTCGCCAAAACCCGTGCGAGTCTTACATTTGTCCCCGATGATTGGCGGTTGTCGGAAGGGCACCAACAACCACCAATCATCGCGACACAGCATCCACCTAGCCACTTACCGAAATCTTACGTTGGCGCAATTCGGCAGTATTGTAGAACATCTCAAGTGTCTAACTGCACGGTTGACTACGAAATTACAACGACTGACGGTGATAATCAGCAATCAGCGATTCATATATTGCAATGGCTGAATATCAGCACAACTGCAGTAAGTTCACGTGAACGTAGCGCATAACTCGCAGATTAGTTTTACACGATCGTTGGTCCATTGCGGTTACGCGTCTGCAGTTGTCGAGTAATTGCTTGCCATCACGCAGTTCCGTTAACTTCAGATTGTGACAGTCAGCAGTTCTGTTACTGACAGCGCACCATGTAGCGGGAGGCGGAGGCGCGCGAGGCTCAGTGGTGTCGGTATGACTTAGGCAGTCGTGCCCCGCGGGCTTCGGGGTGCGAGTGCCTTATGTCATACGCGAGACGGAGGAGATCCGGCATGGAAGTGGGCTTCTTCCATTCCTAGCTCCGGAGCGAGCCACCACGTTCCAGCCTCGCATAGCGCCGGAGCCTCCCGCGGCATCTTTCCACTATACAAAACCAGAATCACTGAATTTCACAAACTATACATGCTTACGTTGGACACAAGCGTAAACAAAAAGACACCCCAAACAAATGAGATGCCTTCAATCAAATCAAGTTTATTGTTCTTCATACCATGGGTAGTGATACATCCCGTCGCGGTCAGTCCGTTCGTAGGTGTGAGCACCGAAGTAATCCCGTTGTGCTTGTAGCAAGTTAGCTGGCAAGACTTCGGAACGGTATGAGTCGTAGTAGGTGATGGCAGCACTGAAACCAGGAACTGGGACACCCATCTTAACGGCCAAGGCAACAACGTCACGAGTAGCTTCTTGGTATTTGGCAGTAATGTCCTTGAAGTAGTCGTCAAACAACAAGTTCGTCAAATCTGGGTTCTTGTCGTAGGCGTCCGTGATGTTTTGCAAGAAACGGGCCCGGATGATGCAACCTGCACGCCAGATTTGGGCAAGTTCACCATATTGTAAGTTCCAGTTGTTAGCGTCGGAAGCGAACCGAAGTTGTTCAAATCCTTGGGCGTAACTCATGATCTTACTGAAGAAGAGGGCTTGGCGAATCTTTTCAACCATTTCCTTTTGGTCACCGATTTCTTCTTGAGCCTTAGGCGCAGCCAAGACTTTAGAAGCAGCAACCCGTTCGTCCTTCATCATTGAGATGTAACGGGCATAAACGGCTTCAGTGATCACTGATTGTGGGACTTGGACGGCTAAAGCGTCTTCGGAACTCCACTTACCAGTCCCTTTGTTGTTCCCACGGTCTAAGATCATGTCAACGATTGGCTTGGTCTTGTCGTCGCCTAAGTCATCCTTACGTGACAGGATGTCAGCGGTGATTTCGATCAAGTAGCTATCAAGTTCACCCTTGTTCCATTCAGTGAAGATGTCAGCCATGTCATCAACGGAGATGTTTAACACGTTGCGCATGATGTTGTAACTTTCATCAATTAATTCTTCATCACCGTATT
Source organism: Secundilactobacillus similis DSM 23365 = JCM 2765 (assembly GCF_001311075.1). Lineage (GTDB taxonomy): Bacteria > Bacillota > Bacilli > Lactobacillales > Lactobacillaceae > Secundilactobacillus > Secundilactobacillus similis. The sequence continues at coordinate 6,903 of NZ_BBAD01000081.1, read as the reverse complement.
CGATACCGTTGTGGACCATCTTAACGTAGTGGCCAGCACCGTTAGGGCCGATGTAGGTCACACAAGGCTTGCCATCTTGAGGGGCCTTAGCTGAGATTTGTTCCAAGATTGGGGCAACTAAATCGTAGGCTTCTTTTTGGCCACCTGGCATCAAAGAAGGACCTTGGAGGGCACCCAATTCACCACCAGAAACGCCCATGCCGATAAAGTTGATGCCGGAAGCATCCAACTTAGCGTTACGCGCCATGGTGTCGTGGAAGTTGGTGTTCCCACCGTCAATCAAGACGTCACCCTTATCAAGGAGTGGCAATAATTCGTCAATAACGGCGTCAGTTGGCTTACCAGCTTTGACCATCAAGAGGATCCGACGAGGTTTTTCCAAAGAGTTTACGAATTCTTCAATTGTGTGACTTGGGACCAGCTTCTTTTCGCTGTGATCCTTCATCACTTGATCAGTCTTTGAAGCAGAACGGTTATAAATTCCGACAGTGAAGCCGCGGCTTTCAATGTTCAGGGCTAAGTTCTTGCCCATGACAGCCATTCCGACAACACCGATGTTTGCTTTTTTATCAGCCATTACAAACCTTCCTTTAATGAGAAATTAATTCGAATACGGTTATAGTTTAACAGTTCACAATGTATTTGTGAAGCGAAACCACTTCTTCAGACTTGGAATTCAGTTCTAAAAACAGCCAGTATCACCGTTGTGTCAAAGTTTTCAGAATTGAGATTTTTTTGAAAATTAACTGAATCTGAGGTCTAAATTGGACCTTGTGAAGGTCGAAAAGTTGATTCACAAAGTCGGATTATCTGTCAATTAGGTTGCTTGAGGAATTTGGAATGCAAAATGAGGTTGAGAAGAAAGTCCGTATCGATAAGTATCGAACTGATTTCTTGACTCAGAGCTAGTTAAAAATTTTTCGAGACCGTTATTTAATCTAAACGTCAATGACTACCAAACGTTGCTGAATCATACGCCAAAACTCAGGCCTTAGAGTGTAAGCAAATAACCCGTGGATTCAAAATTAGAAATCCACGGGTTATTTGCTTATATTCTGGAATCTAAACAAGTTTTGTCTCGCTCAATTTACCTGCTTTTTATTTGAAGTAGTCTCAAATTCAGGATGCCTATTAAACTTTAGTGACTAGAAGTAATAAACGGACAATATTGTTAGTTAGTTATAATCCTAAAAGGCCACTAGTTTAACGCATCTGAGACCAATTTGTAACATTATCTTCCCAAACATAAGCTGAATCCATGACAATATCACGTGCGGTTTTTGCCGGATGACCGGTTAGGAGCGCTACATCATCAGACTTAATATCAAGCAATCCGTCCCTGATAGATGCGTCGTTTGAAACGATATCATTGCCAGAGAATGGTACGGGTGATTTAGAAAAGTCGCCAGTAATAGCACGTGGTATGTGGAGTTTCTCTAAATATTGATAATATTCTTCGTCAGGGACTGGGTCATAAACTAGGTGCATACCAGAGACTTCGTTGACAAGGTCACATAGTTCGCGAACAGAAATTGATTCTGAGCCAAAAACGTTAAACGAGGTTTTATTACCGCCTTTTCCGAGTAAGACGGCCGTTGCTGCAGCGGCGGCATCATCTTTTGCAACAAGTGTTGCGCGGCCTTCCATTGCAGTGCTTGCCCACACATCATTACTCATTCTAGCCAACATAGGGTACATGGTCAGATAATTTTCCAAATATAAACTGTTTCGAACGGCCGTATATGGGTGTCCGGTAGATTTTAAATAATTTTCAGTTGCCGTGTGATCTGGCGTGACTTCCAAATGCGCATATGCGGGATCAGTTGCACCAACAAATGAACTATACGTAATGTGTGAAATTCCTTGTTCAATCGCGACATCAATCGCATTTTTATGTTGCTGGACACGTTTGCCAACTTCTAACCCAGAGACGATATAGACTCTATCGCCGCCTTTAAATGCTTTTCTAAGTGAGTCAACGTCATCATAATTTGCTTCGAAGACGCTAACACCTTCCTTTTCCCAACGTTGTAGCTTTTCTGATGAAACGAATTTTTTATTCCAAACAGTAAAGGTTAACTTGTTACCGCCAACCGCTTTAATCATATTTTCTGCAATACGGCCAGCCAGTTTACCATCTGCTCCACAAACGATATATCTCATTGGGTCCACCTCTTTTATTTATTTAACAAGCTCATGTTATCACAGCCTAATGTTAGTAATAATTCTGGTTTTTAATGTATAATTAGGAACGCTTATTAAAGTGAATATTGAAATAGGGCATTACTAGTGGAAAATTTTAACTATACAAAGAGAGTAGTTAACGCGTGTTGTTTGGCCCGTTACCGCAAGTTAGGTTTGAAAAGGATGACTTTATCGTGAAAATAGAGTATCTAAAAGTGTTTATTGATTTAGCTGAAACGCTAAATTTTACACAAACAGCTAAAAACGTGAATTTGACGCAATCAGCAATTTCGCAAATTGTTAGGTCGCTTGAAGGTGAATTAGATGTGAGCTTATTCAACAGAACTAATCGTAGAGTTGTTTTAACCGAGAGCGGCATAATCTTTTACAATGATATTCAATCTGTCATTAGAAAGTATGATTTAGCGGTTGAACGTGCTCAAAAAGCGAACGATCAGACACAAAATGCATTGACAATTGGGTACACTGGTACCGACTTTGAATTACGATATATTTCTGAGATGATAAAACGGTTTAATTCAACTCACATTAAGCCACGATTTAATTTACTAAACTTAAACCACAACGTATTAAAAGAAAAACTCCAATCATTTGATTGCGATTTGATTTTTCAAACTGAAGATAGTATCGAAAAACTACCAGATATTGCGTTTACACCGTTGATTTTTGGTCATTTTATTTGTGCACTACCAAATAATCATTATCTAGCTAGAAGAAAAGTTGTTACCATGCAAAACATGAAGAACGAAACCATTATTTTGTTAGATGATCAGTTTTGTCCGCCAAAGCAGGCGACATTGCAAAAGGAAATTAAACGTCTTTGTCCTGATGCAAAGTATTTGATAGCTGATTCTTTGCTAATTTGCCACACGATGCTTAAAAGTGGATTGGGAATTTCCGTTTTACCAGATATGATAATTAGTGCTGATAATGAAATTACTGTAAAGCCGTTTATGAACGATACAACGCTTTGCTATGGTTTAGCGTATTTGAAATCATCACAAAAAAAACTGATAAAACCTTTTTTAAAAACTGCCCAACATATTAGCGATTTGTATCAAGCTTAGGCTTATTTTTTGGTGGGTCGAAGTAAAAAGAAACTAATGGACAAGCCGATGATTATCAATTTTCCAAATTAAAGCGTCGAAACTCAGATTTCGGCATATAAGTTTATTTGGATAGTTAAATCTAAAGTACTCGGAACGAAAAAATAGCACCGTAACTCCCAGTTGGAAGTTACGGTGCTATTATCAGTTTAATTCGTTAAATTAATGGTTTAAACGGTAAACCCATTGACGGTGGTCACGGGTGATCAATTCGTCAGCAGCTGCTGGGCCCATTGAACCTGGGGTGTAGTTAGGGAACTGTGGTTGTTGCAAGTCCCAAACCTTGCGAATTTGATCCACGAAGCGCCATGCGTAGGAAACTTCTTGCCAACTTGAGAAGTTGGTACCGTCACCCTTCATTGCATCGTGCAAGAGACGTTCGTATGGTTCTGGCGTTGCTTTAGAATCTTCAGCGTCCACGAAGTAGTCCAAGTCGATTGGGGCAGTTTGGAAACCTTGACCGTTAGTCTTGGCGTTCAAACGAAGGGAGAAGCCGGCGTGTGGTTCGATGTACATCGTTAACACGTTAGCTTCCAATGGGGCGTTGTGGTTTTGTGGGAATGAGAAGAGGTCGATCAATGGCTTCTTGAAGACAACGTCCACGCGGGTGAACTTGTCAGCAAGCATCTTCCCAGTCCGGATGTAGAATGGGGTACCTGACCAGCGGTAGTTGTCGAATAACAACTTCCCAGCAACGAAGGTATCGTTGGTTGAGTCGTGAGGGACATTGTCCTCGTCACGGTAAGCACGTTGGTCATCGCCGGCACCATATTGGCCACGAACGAAGTTAGTTGAAGCTTCGGCTACGTTGTAAACACGTAATGACCGTAAAGCCTTCACCTTTTCAGCCCGGATATCAACGTCGGTAAATGAAACGGGTTGTTCCATTGCCAAGAGGCTGACGATTTGCATAATGTGGTTTTGAACCATGTCACGCAAAGCACCGGAGTTATCGTAGTAGGAAGCCCGTTCTTCGACCCCAAGCTTTTCAGATAGGGTAACTTGGATGTTATCGATGTAACGGTTGTTCCAGAGTGATTCAACCAACGTGTTGCCGAAACGAACGGCTTCAATGTTTTGAATCATTTCTTTCCCTAAGTAGTGGTCGATCCGGAAGATTTGTTCTTCTTCAAATGACTTGCTGAGGGCGTCGTTTAATTTTTGAGCTGATTCGAAGTCACGACCAAATGGCTTTTCAATGACCAAACGGTTGAAGCCTTTGGTATCCGTTAAGCCTTCGCTCTTCAAGAAGCCAGCAACTGTTCCGAAGAAAGTTGGTGCTAATGAAAGGTAGAAGAGACGGTTGCCGTCTAACTTGAACTTCTTATCAAGTTCGTTAGCGCGGTCACGTAAAACGGAGTAGTGTGCTTGATCAGTAACATCGTGGGCTTCGTAAGCGAAGTGGGAGATGAACGTTTCAGCTTCCTTGTCAGACTTGTCAGTCCCGATTGATTTACGGACTGCGTCTTGGAATTGTTGATCCGTTAATTTGTTACGAGAAGTTCCTAAAACAGCAAAGTGTTCGCGGAGCGTCCCTTTCTTGTATAAGTTAAATAATGACGGATATAACTTCCGGTATGCTAGGTCACCGGTACCGCCGAAGAAGAGAAATAGTGCAGTTCGTTCTGTAGCCAATACAGTCACTCCTTAAGGTTAAATAGATTCGTAGTCTTCAAGTGGTCTAGTAGACAACTAAAGTCATCTCGTCTAGACCACTTGCTTCGAAGTTATTATATAACAAAATCTAGGTAAAAAAAGGGAATTACGAAAAGTTTTTATTACCTAGTTAACTAGTTGTACAAAATACACGTTATAACACTATATGAAATAAGCTTTCATAGAAAACAACAGTTTTGAAAGAAAATTTAAAGAAAATGGTTTTCTAAATGAAAGGGTTGTCAAAGAATGCGTGATGCAATGAAAATCGGTCCAAACCATTACGGTAAAACCGCGAAAGACCGCGCACAATGATAGAATACCGTGCTTTAAGGTGTGATGCAAGGAATCGGCTTGGTGGTCAGGCGTTAAGGCGGTGGCAGAATTTCAATTATTTGGCAATTTTAAGTTTCTGATGAGGGTCTGGCGAAAAGGATTGCTTTTTATCTAAATGAGTGTAAACTATCTTTGATTTTGTGAAAGGATAGGATCTTACCATGACACTGGAACAATTAGCCAAACGGGCTGGCCTTGCGACAGAAACCGTCGCGGCATACACGCAGGCGGGACTTTTACCATGTAAGGATCCAGCCCAGTTGTTTTCGGATCAAGACCTCTACTGGCTGGATATGGTGGACTGTTTCGTTGAGAACGGATCATCAGCGGATGAGTTGAAGGATTTGATGGCGATTTGTGAGAAGTAGAGTGTGGAACAAAACGGGTTGAAAGCGGAGCCTAAGCCACTTCCGACAGAAAGGCGTGGTTTTCGGCTTTGTGTCGGAAGTGGCTTAGGTGCAGCTTTCAGTTTTGTGGAACACGTTTCGGCTCGAGGACAGCAATGCACAGTGAGCGAAACGCATTTCAACTCAATAGCAGTAACCCACGCACACTACGTCAAACCAAGCTAAACCTACAAACATTAAGCAATATAAAAACAAAGGTACCGCAACTTTCATGATATGAGGAGGTTGCGGTACCTTTGTTTTTTAGTATTGGATTGTTAGGTTAACGCTAGATAGCGCAACTTGGCAGCCGATTTTCGGCGCTAGGTACCCTGTGTCTTCTTGGGGTTCATCCCAAAATGACGAACAGTTAACCACGAGCCTTCAGGCCACCGCGCCGAAACGTGTAAAACGAGGCAAAGACCTGCACATAAGCCCCGCTCACCACAAACCCCAAAAACCGGAGTTTCTGGCAAGCGGGGCTTATGCTCCGGTCTTTAAACGCCTCGTTTCACACTATGCATACTTATGCGCAATCTTCGACCCCGCCGCCGCAGCCACGGCCGCGATAATATCGTCCAAAAACGTATTAATGCCCTTGCCCTTAACAGTGTCGAGACGTTTTAAGATACCGTGTTTTTCACGGTCTAAGTAACCAAAGTTAGTAGTGGCAATCTTACCGTAGATCCCGGAGATGCCCCCTTCGGCTAGGAGTTCGTCAACGCCGAAGACGCCACTGTCGTTTTCAACAATGCTTTGAAGTGGTTGGGGGAGTAACTCTTTAGTTGCCAATTGATCAAGGGCAATCCCAACCATGGCGTTGTTGAGAACCTCACGTTTGTGAAGCACGTCGATGACGGCATCGACGGCTTCGCTTTCCTGTAATTCAGGCACGTACTGGCGTTGCATACCGTACGTGATCGAGGCGATATCTTCTATGGTAATGTTTTTTTCGGTGAAATAATCAATGACGCTCTTATAAGCGGCAGTATCTGGATACTTAAAGTTTCGGTTGTTCAACTTCATCATCCTTTCAGTTTCAACCGGGACGTTGCCCGGATAGTAATCTCAATAATGTTGGATAACGGGCTTATTGACCCTGATGGTATAAATTATGGGTGTCGGAGGGTGGGTTGTCAAATTGGAGAGAGTGCGGAACGAAGCGGTTAGAGAGCTCTGTGTAAGGGAGACTCGGTGAAAGCGCCCGGGCTTGT
>NZ_BBAD01000080.1 GCF_001311075.1 Secundilactobacillus similis DSM 23365 = JCM 2765 | reverse complement strand
GCGTAAATAAAAAGCGATGCCATCCTACTAACGTAGAATCGCATCGCTCAAATTAAACATTCATTTCGGTCACAGTCGACTATTCAACCGTCACACTCTTGGCCAAGTTCCGTGGCTTATCAACGTCTAAGCCCTTGTGTAAACTCGTGTAGTAAGCCAACAATTGCGTTGGTACAACGCTCAACAATGGTGTCATGAGTTCATCAACCTCTGGCAAGACGATGTTATCGCCGTTCTTTGCCAAGTTTTCGCTCACAATGGTGATGATCTTCGCACCACGCGCCATCGTTTCTTGTAAGTTTGACCGGGTCAAACCAGCCGTCTTGGCTTGCGTGATGATCCCGATAACTGGCGTACCTTCTTCAATCAACGCAATGGTCCCGTGCTTTAATTCACCAGAAGCAAACCCTTCCGCTTGCACGTATGAGATTTCCTTCAACTTCAACGCTGCTTCCAATGAAACGCTCCAGTCGAGGCTCCGACCAATGTAGAAGGCGTTTGAGGTGTTTAAGAAATCATCCTTGGCTAACTGTTCAATTTCAGATTTAGCATCAACGATGGCTTGGATCCCAGTTGCCACTAACCCGAGTTGTTGCCGAATATCAAACCGTTGGGCAACGATTTGGTTGTCGGATTCGCCCAAAGCTTTCGCTAAGATTGCTTCAATTGCGATTTGAGCCGTGTATGCCTTGGTTGAGGCAACCGCGATTTCTGGACCGGCGTGTAACAACAACGTGTAGGTTGCTTCCCGTGATAACGTTGAATTTTGAACGTTAGTGATCGTTAAGCTTTCGTACCCAGCGGCGTTAACGTTAACTAACACTTCACGACTATCGGCTGTTTCACCACTTTGTGACAAGAAGATGAAGAATGGCTTCTTTGACAAGATAGGTTGTTCGTAAGCAAACTCTGAAGAGATGTGCACTTCAGTTGGCGTTTGAGTTAAGTTTTCAAATAACCGCTTGCCGACTAAGCCCGCATGGTAACTCGTCCCGGCGCCAACGATGTAGATTCGGTCAGCTTGCTTCATTGATGATAACAACTTGTCGCTGATAACGGGTTCGCCAGTTTCTGATAAGTAAACTTGGGCTAACTTCCGCATCACGTTAGGTTGTTCGTCGATTTCCTTCAACATGTAGAATGGGTAAGTCCCCTTATCGGTTTCATCCGCATTCATGTCAACGTGGAAGGTATCACGTTCAACCAAGTTGCCGTCCTTGTCTTCGATCTTGATGCTGTCTGGCTTGATGGTCACAACTTCGCCGTCCATCAATTCCAAGAAATCGTGAGTTTCACGCAACATAGCTAAGGCGTCCGAACAAACCACGTTGAAACCGTCGCCGACCCCAACCAACAGCGGGCTCTTGTTCTTGGCAACGTACAATGTATCAGGATCTTCGCGGTCCATTAATAAGAACCCGTATGACGAACCTTTTAGTAACGTCAACGCCTTAACGAATGCGTCGTGGGCGTTCAAGTTTTCTTCAACGGCCAACTTATCGATCAATTGGACAACGACTTCAGTATCGGTTTGGCTTGTAAATGGTACATCACTGAGGTAATCACTCTTCAGTTCTTGGAAGTTATCGATCACACCGTTGTGGACCAAGTAGAACCGGTTATCCTTAGAAACTTGTGGGTGGGCGTTATCAACGCTAACAACCCCGTGAGTTGCCCAGCGCGTGTGGCCGATCCCAGTGGAGCCGTGAACATCCGGACCAATTTCACGCTTCAAATCAGCGATCCGACCCTTTTCTTTCACGAGATAATCTTCACCGCTTTGGTCGTTTACATAAATACCGGCTGAATCGTAACCTCGGTATTCCAGCTTTTGGAGACCATCTAATAAGATTTTTACGGCATTATCACTACCGGTGACACCAACAATTCCACACATATGCTTTCATCCTCGAATTTTCATGATTTTTAAATTGGTATAGACTCAATTAAATTAATTAACTCTTAAGAACATGTATACTTTACAGCGATTAACGAACTGTGTCAATAATTAAGTTTAAAGTGGTATAGATTGAAAATGATTTATTTCGGCCACAAGTTAGCAAAAGGCAGTTTCAAACAGATTTGTTTGAAAACTGCCTCCTAATTTCATGCAGAATCTTTTTTCAGTTTAATTTTCAACTAACTTTCAAAACGACTCAATTCAGCCTAATCAACACCGACTTCTTGCTTAACAACCGTGGCGATCCGATCGACGTAAGCTTTAACTGCTTCTTTAGTAGGTGCTTCAGCCATCACCCGCAACAGAGGTTCTGTCCCACTAGGGCGAACAAGCACGCGGCCATCGCCGGACATTTCCTTTTCCACCGTATCAATGATTGCCTTGATAGCAGGGTTGTTCAAAGCGGCCTTCTTATCAGCGACTTTCACGTTCACTAATTCTTGTGGGTAATCCTGAACGTCAGCAACGAGTTCGGATAACTTCTTCCCCGTTTCCTTCATGATGTGCAGGAGTTGCAGACTCGTCAACATGCCATCACCAGTGGTGTTAAAGTCCAAGAAGACGATGTGGCCTGATTGTTCACCACCCAAGTTGTAACCGTCCGCGAGCATTTGTTCAACCACGTAACGGTCACCAACCTTAGTCTTCACGCTGGTCATGCCGTGAGCTTCCATTGCCTTGTACATACCTAGGTTACTCATCACCGTGGTAACAATGGTATCCTTCTTCAACCGGCCGTGAGCCGCCATGTATTTGCCACAAACGTACATGATCTTATCACCGTCAACAAGGTTGCCTTGTTCGTCAACTGCGATGCACCGATCACCGTCGCCGTCAAAGGCCAAGCCGACTTGCGCGCCTGTTCGACCGTGAACTTTTGGAGTTGTTCTGGGTGAGTCGAGCCAACGCCATCGTTAATGTTTAACCCATTTGGCGTGGTGGCAATCGTATCAAAATCAGCGTTTAAATCAGCGTAAAGCCGGGATACCAAACTGCTGGTCGCACCGTTAGCTGAATCAACCGCAATGTGCATGCCACTCAAATCATCAGAAATGGTTTGTTCCAAGAACTGAATGTACTTTTGGCTACCTTCTTGATAATCTTCAACGGTGCCCAAACCAGCTGCGGATGGTCGTGGCAAGTTGTCGGGTTGGTCTAATAAAGTTTCAATTTCTTCTTCCAAGGCGTCAGAGAGCTTATAGCCGTCTGCCCCAAAGAACTTGATACCGTTATCGGCAACTGGGTTGTGAGAAGCGGTTAACATGACCCCTGCATCCGCCCCCTGGTTACGCACTAAGTAAGCAACAGCTGGCGTTGTGATCACGCCTAGCCGTAACACTTCGATCCCAACGGACAGTAAACCGGCAACCAATGCTTCTTCCAGCATCTGACCAGAAATTCGGGTATCATGGGCCACCAACACTTGTGGTTGGGCCTTTGTATCAGTTGCATGTTCTGTCAACACGTACCCACCGGCACGACCTAACCGAAAAGCGAGTTCCGGCGTTAATTCTTGGTTTGCGATCCCACGTACACCATCAGTTCCAAAATACTTCATTTGATATTATCCTCATTTCAATTCTCATTTTGATTTTGCAGTAATTGTTACCTTGACTGATGTCGGATCAATGCCAGTCACATCATGATCTGCTGGATCTAACCGAATCGTCTTAGTTTTGCTATCTTTAACGTCACTCACGTCAACGTCCGCCTCAATTTTCGAGATGGCATCTAGTTCACTTGTGGTGCCAAATACCCGAACTGAACTTGTTGCACTCTTCAGCGTGTAATTGAGATCCGCATTCGCATTTTTTGCCTTAAACGACAACGGTACCTTCTTTGAATGCCCCTTTGCCGTAATCGGCAAATTAACTTGGGTCGTCGATGGCGTTAAAATCACGTTCACGGTTCGGCCCTGCTTATCCAAGGCTTCAATGACCGCTTGACTATTGACCGTTGACTTCGCATTTTGTGGTAACGTCAATTGTGCGACCACCCGGGTAACTCGGTTGATCTCACTCTTTGCACCAGTTGCCTTAACACTCGTCACATCCGTTGTTGGCGTCCCTGCTTCATAGTTATCCGCGAGTCGCGACTTATCGTAATTCACAGTGACTGGGAAGCTGACCGTTTGGCGCGGTTGAATGTTGACTGAGATCCGCTCTGGATCGATTTTATAACTAATATCGCGGTTAAGCCCGTCTTGTTGCAGCTTGACGCTGTGCTGGCCAGTCTTTAACCCCGTCAGGTTGGCGTATACTCGAAAATTTTGGGTGTTCGCAGTTGCAGTAATTAGCGCAGCTGGCCCGCTCAAATGGACCTTAACCTTTTCCGGGTAGCCCGTCACAAAGTACTTATCCGAGTTGACGTTCAACCGTAATTGAACCGATACCGTTTTATTTTCGGTAGCCGTCAAAGTCGATGAGTTTGTTTCCGAACCACCGGTTGTTTGCGTCGAAGTTGTTTTCGTACTATTCACATAGACAAACAGCATCACCGCTAAGAATAACGATAGGATCCGGTAAAGCCACCGGCTATTAAAAAATGCCTTCACTGACGCGTCCCCCCTCTAAAGTGTTGGTCAACGTAGTCAAGCACCCGGTTAAACAAATTATGCCGTTCGGGTTCCTGATCCTTGATCAGCTCATTTTGTAGGAACTTCAGGTAGTCATTTTGGTCCATGTTCCGCAACAACTCGTTATTCTTGGTGATCGACACTTCACCAGTTTCTTCGGAAATAACGATGGTCAACGCATCCGTTACTTCTGAGATACCAACCGCTGCCCGGTGCCGGGTACCAAGCTCCTTGGGAATCAAATTACTTTCCGACAACGGCAGGTAAGCCGCCGCCACCGCGACCTGGTTATCGCGAATAATGACTGCCCCGTCATGCAACGGGGTATTTGGAATAAAAATATTGATCAGGAGTTCGCCAGTAATGTGAGCGTTAAGCTCGATGCCGGTTTCAATATAGTCTTCCAGCCCCGTATCCATCTGAATCGTCATCAACGCCCCAATTCGGCGTTTAGACATGTACTGGATGGCTTTATCCAGGGCTTGAATCATCTTGGTTTCGGCTTCATTGACCTGCCGATTCCGAACAAAAACAGAGCCACGGCCAAGGTGTTCCAGCCCCCGACGAATCTCGGGTTGGAAGATAATGATCATGGCGATGACGCCCCAATTAATGACCTGATCCATTAACCAGGAAACCGTTACGAGTCCTGCATAGACACTCACGATCTTGATCAACACGATCATGATGATCCCACGCAGTAGCTGAACCGCTTTGGTCCCGCGTAATAGCATAATGAGTTCGTAAAATACAAACCAGACAACCAGAATGTCGAGTAAGCTTACGATGTTATGCCACGTCAAAAAGCTACTCCAATCAAGGTTCATTAAAAAATTCCCTCCAAAAATCTATTCAGCTAACATTATAGCACGACCACCGGGGTGTGCGGAAAATTAGTGGCGGTGTGACACAGTCTGGCTACTTTCAAATAGAAGCCAATCACCAAAATGATTCCACTAACGTTGTACCGATGTGTCATTTAAAACAATGAAACCGGCATTAAACTTAGTGAAATAGTATGCCAACACCCCGAGAATCTGGTACTATTTATTTAGAGACAAAACGTAAGGAGGGGTGGCTGTGAAAATTAGTGCGCGTTGGCAAATTCGGGGCTTTGTGGTGCTCTGGTTGCTTTTTTTATGGGGCTTCGTGAAGGCGCCATTTACGTTCCTGATTTTAAACACGTTTTAGGTTACCTGCCCATTGAGTTTAGTTTTCACATTCACCGGGATAAACCTAAAAACGGCCTGCTCTTTTGGGCCTTAGTGATCCTGTGGCTGTTATTTTACCCCAATGCGCCCTACCTATTAACCGATCTCTTTCACCTGTCCCTTCTTAATCCTTACGGCTATGATGGCCTTTTAAGGCTCTCCCTACACATGTGGGTCTACTTCACCCTAGTTTTGATCAGTGCCCTTTTCTGCGTGATTTTAGGCTTCTGGAGCCTAAACTACGTTGCCGGGACGATTACCGAGCGCTACCTACACGGTAATCACTGGTTACAAGCCGTTCTCGTCTTGATCCTCACCTTTTTGTCTTCAGTGGGCATCTACGCCGGCCGTTTTCTTCGAATCCATACCGTCTACCTCTTTATCTCCCCGGAAATCATCACGCAACGGTTGATTCACATGTGGACGCCAACGATGCTGGTGTTTGTGGGATTGATGACCGTGATTCAGCTGGTGGCTTACTGGTTATCGCATTTGGTGTACCGGCAGCAGCTTGATCGGACGTTGAAGTAGTGAGCGTTAAATAACATATAAAATTAAAGCAGGGTGCCTCGGTTTTCCAAGTTGGAAAATTGAGGTACCCTGCTTTTTGATTGTTGGTGATATTTAATTAGACGATGCGCGTGCATGTTTAGGTTGAATTTGGCGACGTTTGAATACATGCGCTGTGCGTTTCTGTTCTCGAGCCTAAACGTGCTCCGAGAGGCAGGGACTTGCACCTAAGCTACCTTCACCACAAATCCCAAAAGCCGGGATTTCTGGTGAAGATAGCTTAGGCTCCAGTCCCTAACCGCCTCTCTCCGCACTCTCTACTCTTCCGTCGTCATCATCAACACATTCTCTGAATAGTTAATATATTGCCGCAAGCGGCCTGCCATTTGCCAAGTAATATTGCCCGCTTCTAGCAACGTTTGAATGCCCGCACGTTCCGCGCCCAGTGCCATAACTCGTAATCGGTTCAGCTGGATGAGGTATTGTTCCCGAGGGACGCGTTGATTCTCTCTTGCGCGTTCCACTCGATTACGATAGAAGACCACTAAGTGATAAATCGCTTGGCGATCAATCTGCTGTGGATCAACGTCATCTCGTGCCAGATACTTCGATAACGCCTTGATTGCCGCCTTGGCGCTCTCACGGTCAATCAACTGCCATTCATTTTCAACCATCTGACCAGATTGCCGTTTTATCGTTCGAACAATAATGTTCTTGAGATGTCTCAGCCAAATCCCCCAGTTTCGTGCCGCCGCAACGATTGCATGATCAGTCGTTTGATTAAACCGTTGCCGCGTTCGCTCAACCTGCTTCATCGCCGTTTGGTAAGCATGGTGGGAAATTTGCTGATGTTCTAACAACCGTTTTAGCGCTGAAATTTCTCCAGCTAAGGCCACTTCTCTTAAAGTCACCTCATCTTGCATGACCCGCTGCATATCTTCATCATCGCGCACCCGCATCTCAAGACGTCGGATGATAAACTGATAATCCAAAATCAAATCATAGGCGGCCCGTTGGTTCTCTAAGTGCCGATGTTCTTCGATGGCGTTGATTGCCAACCGCATAATGTAAATGCGGGCCTCAGCCTCGCTCAACCGGTGAACCGTTTCTGGCTCGTCAGCAACGGACACTTCTTCATCATCAGTCTCATCATCGTCATCACTGATGCTTGCCCGAGTCTTCAATGGCGTCGGGTTATCCGGTGCCACCAACGGTAACGTGATCACCGCAGCAACTAAGCTAATAATGATCACACCCGCCGCAACAAACAGGGCCAGTGAGCGTTGCGGAAACGCCTGACCGGATGCCGTTACCAATGGTAATGATAGGACCCCAGCCATCGTCACGGCACCCCGGACACCCGAAAGGCCAGCTAATAACGCCACTCGAAAACTAGCGTGTTCCGTTTTGATCACGACTTGGTAAACGTAGATCCAAATAACCCGAATCACTAATAGGATCACCCAAGCACCAAACGCATATGCAACGGCCTGCAACGTGTTGAACTGGGCATCGTGAATGATGTGGGTGGTGGCAATCGGTAATTCATCACCCAAAATCAAGAACACGATTCCATTTAACAGATAAACGATAATGTTCCAGGTTTTTTCAGTCACTAAGCGCAGTTCTGGTAAATCTTCAATTAAGCGATTCCCCTGTGCGTGAGAAACGGCCCCGGCCGTCACGACCGCAATCACACCAGACGCATGGAAGACTGATTCTGTGATGACGTAAACCACAAACGGCGCCATAATCTGTAACACCGTGTTAAACACCACGTCGTTGATCCCCTGACGCCGCAAGACATCCCGTAAAAACTCAATGATCGTCATCAGGATGAAACCGGCAATCAACCCCACTAAACTAATGTAAACGAAGTCGCCTAAGGCTTGACCAAAGGAGAAAACACCGGTAACCGTTGCCGCCACCGCGTATTTGAACGCAATCAAGCCCGATGCGTCGTTGATCAGACTTTCACCGCTGACCAAGTGTAAAATGCGATCGGGTAGCTTCACCCGTTTTGAAATCGACTGTACCGCAACCGGATCGGTCGGTGATAAAATCGCGGCCAGCGCAAAACTAACCGGTAACGACATTCTAGGTATCAACAGGTAAATCAAATACCCACCAACAATGGTGGTTAAAAAGACCAGTAAAATCGAATTGGCAAAAATCGGTCCCCGTAACTTCCATAACTCGCGCTTCGGAAAGCGCCGGCCATCATTAAACAGCAACGGCGCTATAAAGAGCAGCAAGAACCAATCCGTATCTAAGGGAATCTCAATCTCCCAAAACAACGCCATCACTAATCCCAGTGCGACCTGAATCAGACTAACTGGGATAAAAGTGAGGTAGTGACTGATAACGTTTGAAATCAGCACTAGGACAACAAGTAAAATAACTGCTTCTACAATCGGCAAATGGTGACCCCTTTCATGTTTTAACTAGCGGCTGGTGCCTCCCCAATAATACGAACTTCTGTTTCCAAATGAACGTGTTCCTTCTCAAAGACAACGGCTTGAACGTGTTGAATCACGGCTAAGTAATCTGACGCGTCGCATGATCAACGTTGACGATAAAGCCGGCATGTTTCGTTGAAACCTGAGCACCACCGAACTGGTACCCCTGTAAACCAGCATCGTGAATCAACTTCCCTGCAAAATACCCAGTTGGGCGTTTAAAGACGCTCCCACAAGATGGCAATTCTAAGGGTTGCTTAGCCGCCCGCTTAGCGTTCAAATCATCCATTTCAGCCTGAATGGCGGTGCCATCACCGGACGTTAATGCAAACGTGGCTGATAAGACAACATCACCTTCGTCTTGGACGCGGCTATGCCGATAACTAAAATCTAAATCAGCACCGACAATCGTCTTCAATTGTGCATCCGGCGTTAACACCTGAACACTCTCTGCCACGTTGCTAATTTCACCACCATAAGCACCGGCGTTCATAAAAATCGCACCGCCAACACTACCTGGAATGCCCGCAGCAAACTCCAAGCCACTCAAGCTTGCATGTTGCGCTAACTTGGTGACTTCAATCAAAGATGCCCCAGCCGCAACCGTTAAGTGGGTGCCATCAATGGTATGCTGTTGCATCCGGGTCAAAATCATCACTAAGCCGCGGATCCCGCCATCCTTCACAATTAAATTACTGGCATTGCCAATCACCGTTACGGGAATTTGGTGCTCATTAGCATATTGTAATAACTGCTGGACCGCAGTCACTGATTCTGGGAAGGCCAAAAAATCAGCCGGTCCACCGGTTTTAGTATTAGTATACGTTGATAATGGTTCGTGCGTTAAGATGTCAATGTCTGGAAACGCTGCTACAATCTCATCCGTCATGTGTCTTGTTCTCCTCGTTAAATTACTTATCTCATACCTTCTAGTTTAACATGCGTAACCGGTTTCAACCTAGTCGAGCCACTTCAAAATTCATTTCGGACCTCAGCTCACCTCAACTACCCCATTGTGACCAGAGTCTGCTATACTTAATGCATTCGAAATTTCGTCTAGAAGGATGCCTTCTCTTGAAATTTATTTCTTGGAACGTTAACGGACTTCGGGCCATTGTGAAAAAAGACTTCATGACGACCTTTAAAGAGCTGGATGCCGACTTTTTCTGCATTCAGGAAACTAAGATGCAAGCTGATCAGCTCACATTAGACTTGCCAGGTTACCACCAGTATTTTAACTATGCTGATCGTAAAGGCTATTCTGGCACGGCTATCTTCACAAAACATGAGCCAATTTCGGTTACTAATGACATCGGGGTCGATGAATTTGACCACGAAGGCCGGGTCATTACCTTAGAATATACTGACTTTTACCTAGTCACGTGTTATACCCCTAATTCTGGTACTGGTTTGAAACGACTAGATTTTAGAATGGCCTGGGAACCTGCCTTTCAAGACTACTTAGACCAACTCAACGCCCAAAAACCAGTTATCCTGTGTGGCGACCTGAACGTTGCGCACGAAGAAATCGATATTCGCAACCCAAAAACCAACCACCAAAGTGCCGGCTTTACCGATGATGAACGTCAACAGTTCACTCATCTGTTAGACCGCGGTTACTTGGATAGTTTCCGTTACTTCAACCCCGATGCAACTGATCGCTATTCATGGTGGAGCTACCGATTCAAAGCCCGGGACCGCAACGCCGGTTGGCGGATCGACTACTTCGTGACGAGCGATACGCTTAAACCACAACTTGAAAGTGCGGACATTAAGGACCAAATTTTTGGTTCAGATCACTGTCCAATTGAACTCGTCACCCACGACCTTCACGTTTAACCCGTGATTTGAAAGGAGTTTTACCATGAATTTCGTTGCAATGGACTTCGAAACTGCCAGTGGTAAGCGCTATTCCGCCTGTTCACTAGCACTAACAATTGTCCGCGATAACCAAATTGCCGATGAATTTTACACCCTCATCAAACCCGACGTGCCCTTCTTTTGGCGGAACGTCGAGATTCACGGGATTCACGAACACGATGTGAAGGATGCCCCAACCTTCCCTGAAGTTTGGCCTCATATTCAATCGTTCTTTACCCCTGAACAACTTGTGATCGCCCACAACGCCCAATTTGATAACGGCGTTTTAAAACAAACCCTGACTCACTATGGACTGGACGCCCCAAGTTATCTATCGTTAGATACAGTTAAAACCAGCCGGCAATTCTTACCCATGTTGGCCAACCATAAACTGAACACAGTTTGTGATGCCCTAGATATTACGTTGGAACATCACCATAACGCGTTAGACGATAGCCTAGCCTGTGCCAATATTTTATTGACTGAAGCCAATCAGTTTGGCCAAGATGCTTTAACACCGTTCGTCAAAGCAGTCTAAACCCAGTCATACTAAAAAGCCATCAACTTGATCATCTGATCGTTGATGGCTTTTTAGTTATCATTTTATTTAACGGCAATCTGCATCTCCAGCGCAGCAACCGTTTCACCAACTGGATCCTTAACCGACAGTTCTTGAACGGTTTGAAAACCAAGCTTTTCATATAGTGCCACTGCATGCTGATTTCGTTCCTGAACCGTTAATGTAATGACGTTATACCGACTTTCTAAGGCTGACCAATCAAGTCCAGTCAACATTAGTGCAGTTCCCAAGCCTTGATGCCAATACTGTTTTAAGACAGCAACGCCAATCTCCCCTACCGCCGGGTCAGCAGTTGGCATCACCGTAACCAGCCCAATCAGCGTCCCAGATAACGCTGCCACCGCAATCAAGTGACCATCCGATTGTTCAATTTGCGAAATTTGTTGTTCTTGCTGCTCAACCGCCAAGGTCGGTCCGGTAACCTCAAACGTTGTCGATTCCGTTTGAAGGGTCGCTAACAGCGAAAGCAGGCCTTGCGCATCCCGCACCGTTGCCGGTCGAATGTCAACCGCTGCCTCACTCATTAAGGTCTGCCTGCAACTTGTTCACAATGGTTTCAAAGCGATCGCCTTTAGGATCAAAAATCAATTTCCGTTGCGATTCACCGGCATCATCTTGCCGTTTAAACGCAATGCGTAAGTAGTCATCCGGCAATTCATCCGCCACAAACTTAGACCACTCAACAACACTAACCCCATCGCCGTTAAAATACTCCTCTAATCCAAGTTCATCGCCACCACCATCTTCTAGGCGGTAAACATCCATATGATAGAGCGGCAACCGCCCTTCTTGATATTCACGAATAATCGTAAACGTGGGACTCTTGATATTGCGCTTAATATCCAAGCCGAGCGCTAATCCCTTGGTAAAGGTCGTTTTACCGGCACCAAGGTCACCATCCAGTAGGATAACATCCTTTGCTTGTAAATACGGGGCTAACTTTTGCCCAATCGTCATCGTTTGCTCCGGCTGAGTCACCGTTAATTCAACTGTCATGTTAGTCGCTCCTTCTAAATCAAATGAAGGAGCCACGACAATCGCTTGTCGCCGCTCCTTCAACGTTCTCTCAAATATGCGTATTTAATTAAAGTTCAACGGATTGCATTGCGGTAATAATCGCCACTTTGTAGACGTCTTCTTCGTTAGCACCACGTGACAAGTCAGAAACTGGCTTGTTCAAGCCTTGCAGCAGTGGGCCAAGGGCTTCGAAGCCACCCAACCGTTGGGCGATCTTGTAGCCAATGTTCCCGGAATCCAATTCTGGGAAAATGAAGACATTGGCTTGCCCGGCAACTGGTGAACCAGGGGCTTTGCTTGCAGCAACTTCTGGCACAACAGCGGCATCAAATTGTAATTCACCATCAATTGGCACATCTGGGGCTGCAGCTTGAGCCAACTTAGTGGCTTCTTGCATCTTAGTGACAACGTCAGCCTTGGCAGAACCCTTCGTTGAGAAGCTCAACAGTGCAACCTTAGGATCAATGTCGTAAAGTTTAGCGGTTTGAGCACTTTCAACGGCAACTTCAGCGATGCCTTCAGCATCCAAGTCAATGTTGATGGCAGAATCGGCGAAGAAGTAACGCTTGTCGTCCTTCAACAAAACGAAGTAGCCACTGATTCGCTTTACACCTGGCTTAGTCTTGATAATTTGCAATGCTGGCCGAATGGTGTCACCAGTTGGGTGAGCAGCACCGGAAACCATCCCGTCTGCTTCGCCAAGGTAAACCATCATTGTGCCCCAGTAGTTAGGGTCTTCCAACATCTTAGAAGCTTGTTCAGGCGTATTCTTACCCTTACGCCGTTCAACCAAAGCATCCAGCATCTTCTGCTTTTCGTCAGCAGAAACGTTGGTTGGATCAACTAAAGTGAGGTCACTCAAGTCAAATCCCTTGTCAGCAGCCGTTGCTTTGATGGTATCAACGTTCCCCAACAAAACGGGTTGCAGTAATTTGTCGGCAGCTAACCGGCTGGCGGCACCAATAATCCGAACATCTTCACCTTCTGGGAAGACAATCGTCTTATTTAACCCACTAATCTTTTGCTTTAAACTATCAAAAAGTTCCACGTCATAGACCTCCAGATGTTTGAATTTCCGACTAGTCAATTCTCTCTCATACCGTTACGCGTGGTGCGCTGGCGTCTCAGCCACCGTCACGTTTTGCGGCAATTGCCAATCAATTGGTGTTTCTCCAAGTGATTCAAGTGCGATGTTGGTTTTTGAAAATGGTTTTGATCCAAAAAAGCCACGGTATGCAGATAACGGACTTGGATGCGCTGATTGTAGCACAATATTAGTTTGAGTATCAATCAAACTGATTTTGTTTTGCGCTGCCCGTCCCCACAAAATAAAGACTACCGGGGTTGGTCGTTCAGATAGCCGCTGAATAGCAGCATCCGTAATCTGTTCCCAGCCCTTGCCCTTATGCGAGTACGCTTTTCCGTTTCGAACCGTTAGTACTGAGTTTAGCAACAGCACCCCCTGCTTCGCCCACTTTTCCAAGTAACCGTGGTTGACCGGCGCAATGCCTAAGTCTGACTGCAGTTCCTTGTAGATGTTTTGTAAGCTCGGTGGCACCTGTACGCCAGGTAAGACTGAAAAGCTCAGTCCGTGCGCTTGATTTGGTTCATGGTAAGGATCTTGACCTAAGATCACGACCTTCACCTGACTAAACGGGGTCCATTCAAATGCCTCGAAAATGTGATACATATCGGGGTGAATAAACTGCGTTTGGTACTCTTGAACCAAAAAAGTCCGTAAATTTTGGTAAGACGCTTTTTCAAACTCTGGTTTCAAAACGTCCCACCAATCATTATGAATAAACGGTTTCATTCCCAACACCTCAAGCTTTATTCTATCATACTCAACCCAAAATTATTAGTGTAAACTTGCAATTAATCCAGAGATTACCGCTCGACAGGTTCACATGCCATTCGCCAACAACGAAACGACCCGCGTATCCTCAAGCCTAGATACGCGGGTCATTTTCAAATTATTTTCATGAAAAAGTTTTTATCGCAATGGGGTTCGTTTTTTAGAGTGCTGTTCATAGCGCCAAGCACGATTACCACGCATATCCATTGGCACGTTAAACGATGCCCGCCAAGTCCGCTTAGGTAACTGCAACTTTCGCCGGTGACTTGCCCAATGATCAAGGGTCGCCGCGATGCAAATGCAAACTGGTTCCTGCCGTCGGTTTTCAACCGTTAGTGCACGTAAATCACCATCACCCTGAGAGGTCATGATCAACGTTGTCCCATGATAAATTCGGTAGTCGCCAGTCACAATATTACCGACAATCAGCCAGTGTAAATTGCTAACGTAAATCACTTCATTCAGTAGGCCAAGGTGCTTAGAAATTGCCCCCACTTTTTGGTTATGATAGTAAATATCAAATCGCGGTAATATCCCCAGCGACGTCTGCTTCAACTCCGCTAATAGGTCACCGCTAATTTGATAAAGGGAAAGTGCATCTTGATGCCGTCCCCACTTACCAATCAACAAGTAAATCGAGCGTTTATCAGCATCTCGGACAACACTGGCCCCCTTGGTTGCTAAACTGTCTTGCCGAATATACAGTGTTCGCATGGAAGCCCTCCATTCAACGTCGTCAAAAGTGACATTAATCATTGTTCATTTTAACATGTTTCGTTGGTTGGCGAAAGCAATGGTCTTGTTCGCACTATCGC
>NZ_BBAD01000079.1 GCF_001311075.1 Secundilactobacillus similis DSM 23365 = JCM 2765 | reverse complement strand
CAATCTCACTCCAGAAAATTTATCATGAAGGGTTAACCTGTCGGACGATGACAATTGCAAGCATCTCAGCAAGTGTTGAATGGCAACGTAACGACGTCGGGTCAGCCGTACGTTCAAGCGAGTTGAGTCAATGTTCAGGCTAGACTTGTTCATCACGGAAATGACGACTACTGACTGATTGTGCTGTTTACCGAGTTAACATCAATCGCTGTCATACTGTACCATAACGTTCAGTTAAGCACCTGAGATGTTCTACGATAGTGCCGAATTGCGCCAATGTCAGATTCCGGTCAGCGGCTAGGTGGATGCTGTGTCGCGATAATTGGTGGTTGTTGACGAACTTCCAACAACCGCCAATTATCGGGGACGAATTCAAGACTCGCACGGGTTTTGGCGAGGCTTGAATTCGAGGACTGAGACCGCTCTTCGGCTCAGGCCGGCCCCACAGCTGGAACCTAGCCGCTGACCGGAATCGACAGTTCACGCAAATTTCAATTCAAGCAAACAACAAAAAAAGCTCTGGAGAATGATCTCCAGAGCTTCAGATAACAATTTAATCTTCAACACCCTTGCCGTCATACTCATCAAGCATAATCTGACGCAGTTCCCCAATCAAAGGTTCCTTAGGGTTAGCAGTCGTGCATTGATCTTCGTAAGCCAGTTCGGCAAGCTTATCAACGGTGTCTTCGAGGTGTTTCTTATCAACGCCGTTAGCCTTCAAACTAAGCGTGACGTCAACGGAGTGCGCAAGTTCGATCACTTTTTGAACCAAGGCTTCCTTGAGTTCTTCGTTGGTCTTGCCTTGCAGGCCAATGTAACGCGCGATTTGAGCGTAGTCTTCGTCGGCACGGAAGTATTCGTACTTAGGCCACATGGTCAGCTTCCGTGGTTCCTTGAAGTTGTAACGGATCACGTGTGGTAAGGTGATGGCAATTGCTAGGCCGTGAGGTAAGCCGAATTCGCCACCCAGTTTGTGGGCGATCGAGTGGTTCACACCCAAGAAGGCGTTGGCAAAGGCCATCCCGGCGATAGTTGCAGCATTGTGCATTTCAGCACGGGCTTGCAAGTCGCCGTTGTAAGAAGCGGTCAGGTTGTCAAATACCAACTTGATGGCTTGAAGTGACCATGGCCGGGTGTAGTCTGAGGCCATGTTTGACACGTATGATTCAATGGCGTGGGTCAAGACGTCCAACCCAGCGTATGAGATCGTCCGCTTTGGTAAGGTTTCGATGAATTGTGAATCCACGATGGCAACGTCTGGTGTCAAGGCGTAGTCAGCCAGTGGGTATTTAACGTGGGTCTTGGCGTCAGTGATAACGGCGAATGGCGTTACTTCTGAACCAGTCCCAGAGGTCGTTGGAATGGCAACAAATTGGGCCTTGTTTGGCTTCTCCAACTTGTAAGTCCGCTTCCGGATGTCCAAGAACTTCTGCTTAGCGCCGAAGAAACTTGCGTCTGGGTGCTCGTAGAAGAGCCACATGCCCTTGGCAGCATCCATTGGTGACCCACCACCTAACGCGATAATCGTGTCAGGTTGGAAGTTGTTCATTTGTTGCGTCCCCTTCTCAACCGTATCAGTGGTTGGGTCGGTTTCAGTAATTGAGAACAATTGGTATTCGATGCCGTCTGGACGACGCTTCAATTCGCCTAAGACCTTATCAACGTAGCCCAATTCAATCATGACTGCATCGGCAACGATGAAGACCTTCTTGATGCCAGGCATTGAGCCTAAGTAACGAACTGACGTCTTTTCAAAGTATACTCGAGGGAGTTTGATCCATTGCATATTATTCCGCCGCTTTGCGATTGTTTTGATGTTTAATAGGTCGAATGATGAGACGTTGTGGGAAACGGAGTTCTTGCCCCATGACCCAGTCCCAAGTGTCAATGATGGCACCATTTCGTTGTACATGTTCCCGATCCCACCGATAGCAGATGGGGTGTTAACGAGAACCCGACTGGCCTTCATTTGAATGCCAAATTCGGTTGCCAAATCGTCATCCAAGGTGTGAATTGATGCCGTGTGCCCAAGGCCACCGAAGTGTAAGAGTTGATCACAGAGTGCAAATCCTTCAGCGTGGTCGGCTGCCTTGTAGATTGAAATTACTGGACAAAGCTTTTCAGCTGACAACCAGTCTTTAGGGCCGACTTCTTTGATTTCGGCAGCTAAAACCTTGGTGTCTTCTGGGACTTCAATGCCAGCTAACTTAGCAATGGCAACGGCTGACATCCCAGGAATTGGGCCCTTAACGCCGCCACGTTTTTGATCAAACATAGCATCGGCCAAAGCTTTGTGGTCCGCCTTCTTAATGAAGAAGACTTTCCGAGCTTTCATTTCCTTCTTTACGTCATCGTAGATATCGGCGTCAATAACGGCACTGTTTTCAGAAGCACAAACCATCCCGTTATCAAAGGTCTTTGATAAGACGATATCGTTGACTGCCCGCTTGATGTTAGCGGTCTTTTCAATGTAGGCTGGACCGTTACCAGGACCAACGCCCAAGGCTGGTTTCCCGGTTGAGTAAGCGGCCTTCACCATGCCAGGACCACCAGTTGCGAGAACTGAGGCAACCCGTTCGTGGTTCATCAAGGTTTGAGTGGCTTCCAAGCTAGGCGTTTCGATCCATTGGATCACCCCTTCAGGTGCACCGGCTGCGATGGCAGCGTCGCGAACAACCTTAGCGGCTGCTGCAGATGACTTTTGGGCTTGTGGATGGAAGGCGAAGATGATTGGGTTCCGCGTCTTCACTGCGATCAATGACTTGAACAACGTGGTTGACGTTGGGTTCGTTACGGGGGTAACCCCGGCGATGATCCCCAGTGGTTCAGCAACGGTGATCAATTGACGTTCGTGGTCGTCGTTGATGATGCCGACCGTTTTGTCGTTCTTAATGCTGTTCCAGATTTCTTCAGTCGCAAACATGTTCTTGATGGCTTTGTCTTCGATGACCCCACGGCCAGTTTCTTCATAGGCTAACTTGGCAAGTTCCATGTGGTGATCCAAACCGGCCATTGCCATTTGGTGCACAATGTTATCAACTTTCTCTTGAGTGAAGTCGTCCATGGCACAGAGTGCGTCATGCGCGTTTTCAACAAGTTGATCAATCGTTTCCGCGATAGTTGCGGGCTTTTTAGTAGTTTTAGTCGTTGGTTTTGAGTTGGTTTCTTTTAACATTTTCAGGCCTCCGTCATGAAAAGCTCTTTGTTATATCTTTCACATGAATAATCATATCACACATTTTTGAAATGTAAATAACCAATTTACATCGCTTTTTCATCAAAATTGGACTGGTTAAAAGCGTTAATCTAACAATGTATACAACTGTTTTCTTGATTAAATCAGTAATGAAAACGCTTAATTCTATACTTTGTGAATCAAATCACTATAAATGATACCGTTTTCATAAAAATCGTTTAAATTAACCAAATTATCGGAATAAACCGCGTCACACCGGGAATGATGGCCAAAATAAAAAGTTGAAATTATTGTTAATTTCAAAACTTTTTTCATAAACTGGATTTTTGCTAGACCACTGAACCCTATTTTAGCTTCCGAACGGGTTTTTCGATCATCTTCAACAACTGTTCCGACTGAATTCGGTTAATAATCGTATCCACCGCCACCTGCATCAACTTTTCATTCAACGTCTTTGCTGGGGTGATCGACTTCGGTTCCCCAAGATGTAACAACGCTTCATTAAGGACATCAATGAAGTTATCGTACGCCTGCTTAGGGAAGTCCCCCGCCGTTACCTGGTTGATACCGTGACGAATCGTATCCGTTGAGAACAACGGTTTCAGCAGCCCAATCAAAATCAAATCTGCCAACTGCATCGTCTGGTACTTCTTCTTGACGGGCGCAATAATCACCTGGTGCTTAACGTAGTTATTGATCATGGCTGGCGTCATCGGGTCGATCCCCAGTGAGCCGATTGCATCGTTCACGAACGCCACCACTTGGTCCATATACAAATCAAACTTCGGTAACTCCTGCCAGTGCGGTAACCGAACCTGTTTCATTTGGGACTCCCAACGGTTGTATTGATCAAACTCAGCCATCATGCCACGCTCCTTTTAGGTTTTAGTAACTATTTTAATTACAGTATAACGCTAATAACTAGTCATGAACACTAGATGTGACCTTTTTCTATATTTTTCCACTAACGCCACTTGATTTTCGCAAATACTCGCTTGCCTAATAGCTCTTGGACCAAGTAGAAAAACGGATAGACCGTCACCAACAGCGGTAGGTAATATAGCGCCAATTGCCAGTCAAATAGCGAGACTAGTGAGAATAATTTACCCATGAAGAGGACGGCAACGGCGAAGCACACCGCCATCGCCACCACTAACCCAATTTTGAGTCGGTTCAACGGCCGCGCAACCATCAATAACGCGACGAAGCAGACCGCTCCGGTAAGCAGCACGCTTAAAGTTGACGTTTGCGCATAACTCAGGCCCAATTCACCGCCGCCCACGCCGAAGATGAGCATGATATAAGTCACAACGCAAATCGCCGCTGGCAACGCGATCACCATGACCTGTTTCATAAACTGACCGGTGATGCGTTGATAGTTTGGTTCCAACGCTAGAAAGAACGACGGAATCCCCACCGTTAACGTTGAGATCGGTGTTAATTGGATCGGCTGAAACGGATAACCACTGGCCATGAAGATAAAGATCAAACTCAACACCACCGAGTACATGGTTTTGATCAAATACAGCGAAGCCACTCGCTCAATGTTGTTAATTACCCGGCGTCCTTCATTGAGCACGCTCAGCATGGCATCAAAGTTAGCGTTGACCAACACGAAGTCAGCGATACTCTTCGCCGCCTCACTCCCACCTGCCATGGCGATGCCACAGTCGGCTTGTCGAAGCGCAAGAATATCATTTACGCCATCACCAGTCATCGCAACCGTATGCCCCGCTCGTTGCCAAGCAATCACTAACTGCTTCTTCTGTGTTGGCGTCACGCGCCCAAACACCGTGTACGTGGCAACCAGTTCATCGTAATCAATTGGCGCCGCCAGCTGGCTCATATCGACTAACCGCTCGCTCCCATCAATGCCCGCCCGTTGCGCAATGTTGGCAACGGTGACGGGGTTATCACCCGAGATCACCTTCAACGCCACGTCTTGATTTTTAAAATACTGAAAGGTCGTCTGTGCATTCGGTCGCAGTTCATCCTCAATCAAAACGAGTCCCATCAATGTTACTTCGCCGAGATCATCCGCTTCAAGTTGCGTGGTTTGCGCAACGCCTAACACCCGGTAACCCGACTGCGCATAGGTCGTCATTTGTTTGGCAACATCTGCCGGCACCCGCTTCAGCATGAATTCCGGCGCGCCCATCACAAAGTTGCCTTGTGGTAACACCGCGCCACTCCACTTGCGGGCACTAGAGAATGGCATCACCCGGGTAGCCGTCCATCCCGGATCCGGCAACGCATTTTTCAACGCTTGCGCCGTTTCGTTATCATCGCCAATGACCCGCACCAAACCACCTAGTAGTGGTCGAAGTTGTTCAACTGACGTCCCATTTAACGGCACGATCTGCGTCAGTTTAAGCTGGCCGCTGGTAATCGTCCCGGTTTTATCCAAGCAAAGGACATCAACCCGCGCAAGTCTTTCAATAGAAGGCAATTCCCGCACAAGTACCCGTTTTCGTGCCAAATTCATTGCCGACACCGCTAACGAAACCGAAGTCAGTAACACCAACCCCTCCGGAATCATCCCAACCATTGCGGCAACGGTCCCCAAAATCGCTTGGTTCAGGTTACTGTGCCCCATTAGACGTGAAATCATCAAGATGGCTCCTAGTGGTAGGATCACGATCGTCAGGACTTTGATAATCCGATTGATTGTCTTTAACAGCTGACTACTATTCGTGGCCGTTGCGGTCGAGGCCTCACTGGAAAGCTGGCTAATAAAGCTCTTATGACCAACCGCGGTCACTTGAACCACCGCTTGGCCACTCACCAGAAAGCTCCCTGAAACCAGCGCATCACCGTTAGCTTTAGCGATGGCGGTCGCCTCACCAGTTATTTGAGATTCATCAACTTCGATCCCCGCCGTTTCTAAAATCACCGCATCAACCGGCAGCTGATCGCCCCGACTCACCAGCAACAGGTCGTCTTGGACGATGCCATCCTGATGCATCGTTGCCACCTGACCATCCCGTTTCACCCGGTAAGTCGCCTCAGATAAGAGGCTCATTTTATCAACTTGGCGTTTCGACCGAATTTCTTGAAAAATGCCGATCCCGGTGCTCACAATTGCGACGCCCAGAAACAGCAGGTTTTTATAACTCCCCGTAATGAACACTAACCCACCTAAGATGAGGTTGATCAGGTTAAACCACGTGAGTAAATTATCCCGAAAAATTTGCTTCACCGAACGCGTTAGCGCAGGCGCCGGTTCGTTTTGTTGGCCGGCCTGGATTCGGGCTTGAACTTCTGCCGCCGTGAGGCCGACCTGCGTATTCGTCTGTGCCACCATACCGCCTCCCACATTGAGTCCTTTGACTCTATTGTACAGAAAACACTGGTACTAAACCGGGATTTAACATAGAAATTAAACAAATTCCAAGGAATTGTAAGCGCTTTTGATATAATGAAAGAGAATGTAAATTGGAGGTCTGTTTAAATGACAACTGAAACGCCAAAAACTGTTAAATTAGCCGACGGTAACGAGATGCCCCTCGTTGGCTTCGGCACTTACCTAATCAACACCCAAGAGCTGATGGACACCAGCATCAAGACCGCATTTGACGCTGGCTACCGTCTGTTTGATACGGCGCAACTCTACCGGAACGAAGATTTATTAGGTCAAAGTCTGGTTAACCTGCAAATTCCGCGGAACCAAATCTTTATCACGTCCAAGGTCGCTGAAATTAGTCAGGGTTATGACCACACCATCGAAAGCGTCGATGACACCCTGCAACGGCTCAAGACGAACTACTTGGACCTGCTGCTCGTTCACTGGCCGGTTCGCAAGTTCTTCTTCGATACTTGGCGGGCAATGGAAAAACTAAAGGCTGACGGTAAAGTGAAATCCATCGGGGTGTCGAACTACAGTGTCTCTCAACTGGAGTTACTGAAAACCAAGGCAACCGAAATGCCAGTGGTTAACCAAGTTGAATGCCACCCATTCCTCAACCAACGGCCATTGGTTAAGTTTGATAAGGAAAATGACATCCTCACGCAGGCTTGGAGTCCCCTTGGTCGCGGGATTACGTTGGATAACGAAATGCTCAAAAAGATGGCCGACCACCACGACGTTTCCGTGGCGCAACTGATCTTGAAGTGGCACCTGCAAAACGGTCTGGCCGTGATCCCCAAGTCTAAAACCGCAAGCCGAATCGTTGAAAACCACCAACTCGACTTCGACCTTAGCGAAGACGAATGCGGCATGATCGATTTACTGAACCGCAACGAGCGGACCGGGAACGATCCTGAGTTGGTTTACGAACTCGGCAAGCAGTATAAGATGTTTCATGGGCCACAGAGTGAGAGTAGCGTGTTAGGTAAATAGGATGTTGACCGTTCAAGCGGGTTGCTTGAGCGGTTTTTTGTTGGCGTTTGCGTTCAGCAATAGTGTGTGAAATTTGGCTTCGTTGGCGCATTAATCATGGGTGATATTGTGGGTACAACCGGTCGGACGATGACAATTGCAAGCATCTCAGCAAGTGTTGAATGGCAACGTAACGACGTCAGGTCAGCCATACGTTCAAGCGAGTTGAGTCAATGTTCAGGCTAGACTTGTTCATCACGGAAATGACAACTACTGACCGAGTTAACATTAATCGCTGTCATACTGTAACATGATGTTCAGTTAAGCACTTGAGATGGTCTACAATCGTGCCGAATTGCGCAATACGAGATGGAGGTAAGCGGCTAGGTTCATGCTGTGTCGCGATAATTGGTGGTTGTTGGCGTCCTTCCGACAACCGCCAATTATCGGGGACGAATTAAAGACTCGGACGGTTTGACGAGGCTTTAATTCGAGGTCTGAGACCGCCCTTCGGCTCAGACCGGCCCCATAGCATGAACCTAGCCGCTTACCGGAATCGACAGTCCAAGCCAATCACAGCACTTCACAAACTAACAGCAACGATGCTTACGCTGGACACAAACGACAACAAAAAATCGTTACCCACCAATCGGCGAGTAACGATTTTTCAGTTTGCAATCAATTTAGAAAACCACGATTAGTCAATGCTAATGTGGTGACTATCCTGTTTGTCTTCAGTCATCTTAGGTAACGTCAACTTCAAGATTCCGCCATCGTAGGTTGCCTTGATACTATCTTGGTCAACCCCTGGTAAGTAGAAGCTGCGGGTGATGTTGCTTGAGCTGCGTTCTTGGCGAAGAACTCGACCGTCAGCATCCTTATCTTCACGATCCAAGTTGTGAACCGCGTTGATCCGGAGGGTGTTGTCACGGTAGTCCAAGTGGATGCCGTCCTTCTTAAATCCTGGCAATTCAGCCGATACTTGGTAATCTGCGTCAGTTTCTTTGATGTCCGTCTTCATCGTGTCATCAGAGAAGAAGCGCTTGCCAATGTTGCCAAAATCGTTAAAGAAGCTCATTGGATCCAATTCGTTAAAGTCTCGATTTGCTAAATAGTGTGCCATATTTAAAAACCCCTTTCAGATCTTATCTAAGGTTGCTGGAATAATGTTTCATATCTCTCAACCAACCTTACAAAACATATATTAGTCAGTATTGGTCAAACTTGCAAGTAATTAGCACTCTCTTTTGTAGAGTGCTAAATTTTTTCGAGGGATTTGCGCGCGGAATCCCCCGCCAGTGTTAGGATAGCAAGTATTAGTTGATTTTTTCAAGTTAGATGCATTTTTTGTTGATTGGGGTGTTGGGGATACTGTTTTTGGTAGATTCGGACCGAAATTTGGTTTGATCAATTAAATCAAATAGACCCGCAGATTCCAAAACCAGGAATCTACGGGCCTATCGTTATTCGCTTATATTGGTAAGTATCGAATAGCCTTCTTAACTGAATATCGTGAATCAGTCAATGTGACCGCAAGACTGCCATCTAGCCTAAACGTTGATCATAACGCAGACCCCGGCCATGTAAGATAAAAATGCCGCGGACTCCAAAACCAGGAGTCCACGGCATTTTCACCTTACATTCTGGGGCCTAAACGCGTTATGCCCCACTCTGTTATTTATTCAGCATCATATGCTTCTTGGAACAAAGCAACGATTTCTTCCTTAGTCCCCTTACGAGGGTTAGAGAAGGCATTCCCGTCCTTCAAGCGTTTTCAGCCATCAATTCGAAGTCTTCTGGCTTTGCGCCGATTGACTTGATTGAACGTGGAATGTTAACGTCATCACATAATTGACGCATTGCCTTGATTGCCAAGTCAGCAGCATCGCGAGTTGATAAGCCATCGGTGTTTTCACCCATGATCTTAGCTAATTCAGCGAACCGTTCTGGGCAAGCTTGGATGTTGTACTTTTCAACGATTGGCAATAACATTGCGCAACATACACCGTGAGGAGCGTCGTATTGACCACCCAATTGGTGAGCCATGGCGTGAACGTAACCAAGGTCAGCGTTGTTGAAGGCCATCCCACCGAGCATTTCGGCTTCGACCATCTTAGTACGGGCTTCGATGTTGTGACCGTTAGCAACGGCTTCACGAAGGCTTTCTTCAACTAACTTGATTGCTTCGACACATTGGCCGTCAGTAATTTCGTTCCGGTTAGTTGAAACGTATGGTTCGATAGCTTGAACGAAAGTGTCCATCCCAGTTGCGGCAGTTAAGCCTTAGGAACGTCCAATTCAAGCATTGGGTCGTTGAAGGAAACAAGCGGAACGTTACGCCATGAAACAACGACGAACTTCAACTTCGTTTCTTCGTTAGTGATCACACAGTGACGGGTCAATTCTGAAGCAGTCCCGGCAGTAGTGTTAACGGCCATCAATGGTGGCAATGGGTTTTCCAGAGTTTCGATTCCGGCTAACTTAGTGATGTCATCGCCGTTAGTCAAAAGGATCCCAGTCCCTTTACCAGCATCGTGAGAAGAACCACCACCAACAGTGATGATACTGTCACAGTCGTTGTCTAAGTAAACTTGCTTAGCTTCTTTAATGTTACGGATCTTAGGGTTAGGTTCAACACCATCGTAGATTGCGTATTGAACACCAGCGGCATCCAATGAAGCAAGGGTTTGAGCTACGGGGCCGTTTTCCATGCCGCGCAGGAAACTATCAGTAACGATCAATGGCTTGTTCATGTTCAGCATCTTGGCACGATCACCGATCTTCTTGATAACGTTCTTACCAAAGAAGTTAACGCTAGGCATTAAGAAATCAAAGTTTTCCTTCATGATATTGACACTCCTAAAAATATAGTTTGTATGTTATCGAATTCACATAGTATCATAACACCATTGACATCGGCTGTAAACGTTTGAGTTGGCGATTTGCTCAATTTGATGACTTGCTCACAATCGCGGTTTTATGGCCTTTTATTGGGATTTATTATACTTTTTTCACATAAAATACAGACGGTACTTTTAGTCTTATCTCCACTCAAAAATTAACTATTATTTCACAAGATAGGCGTCAGACCGCTAAAATTAGCCCCTTAACTAATTAGACAACTAGGCAAAGTTGTCCGAATAAACGTTGCTTTAATTTATAAAATTTTTCGGAAAAATTCTAAATTCATCGAATTAAGATTATTTTGTTTTCTTATCTATTTTAGTAGTCAACCGCACCATTGATAATCAAAAATTAAATTTCATTAAGGTTTGATAAAGCGCGTTATGACACTGGTATTCAATCGCGTATTGGTTTGTTTTCATTGACTTTTCAATTAATTTTAGGTAAGTTCACTAAATTGTTAACCAATAATTACCAGTATTTCATTACCGTTATTTTGAAGTTTATTTATTAAAATTTATCAAAAATTGTGAGCGTGTTGTCTTTTTTGGTTGAGTTGGTGTTTTTTGTTGGTTGGGGTGTGCTTTTTGGTATTTTCAGCCATGGATTTGGTAGCATGTGGTTTATGTATGCGTGGGTATTCTTACTATAGAGTGAGTAATAACGGCATGTTTATTGTTACTGTGTTTGTTTCGGATTCTTGGGGGCCGGGGGCCGGTCAGTTGTGACTTTTTACACCGAATTTGTGGGTGTGGGGTCTTTTGAGGTTGAATTGATGTTTTTTGGCGGGTGTGCTTTTTGGTATTTTCAGGCGTGGGTTTTATCTCTGTATGTGGCCGCTATTACTGTATGCGAGTGGGGCTGGCGGCGCTCATTGCTACTACGTTTGTTTTGGCTCTTGGAGACTGATTCGTTCCGGATAATCGTTAATGTTGTGAAGCTTGTCGGCCATAGGTTCTTTTAGGCTACCACGCCAAAACGCGCAAAGAAAAACAGCGAGCTATGTGTAAGGCCACTACAATAAAAAAAGCCCCCAAACCGGGCTTCCTTTAATAATGGAGACTATCGGTGATGCTCATTGCTGCTACGTTTGTTTTGGCTCTTTGGGAACTGGTCAGTTCCGCTTTATCGTTGATGTTGTGAAGCTTGTCGCTATAGGTTCTTTTAGGCCACCACGCCAAAACGCGCAAAGAAAAAACAGCGAGCTATGTGTAAGGCCACTCCAATAAAAAAAGCCCCCAAACCGGGCTTCCTTTATTGGAGTGGCCTTACACGCCGCTCGCTAAGCGTTTTTCTTTGCGCTCTCTAATTCGTAATATTCTTCTCAATCTCATCCAAATTACCATCAATAATCTTATCACCCAAAACCTTGCCCAACAGTTCCAACGCATCTTCACGCGTCTTCACTTGGTCCATGTCGAAGATGATCGCAGCGATGTCGCCGCCTGCGTAATCAAAGTTTTCGTGGTAAATGTAGCGGCCCGCCGTTTCGTCTACGAAATGTTGGTCGACTGCTTCACCTAAACCGTAAGCCCAGTCCAGATCTTTCATTTCTGGAATGTCCTTGCGTGTAATATAACCCTGCTTGGCAATCAGGTCGGCAGCCTTTTGGATCATCTCATCTGAGAAGTCAAAAGCCGGCTTGGTTGTTGCGCCCTTATCTGCACTTTTTGTTGCCATTACTAGGATCTCCTTTGAATTTTGTTTCATCTTCTATTTTAACACTGATTTCCAAAACCGGCGCAAATGATGTTGGCGCTTACATCTTCCACCACTAAACTGAAATTTTGGACTATAATGGAATGTACAGGTCCAAGTGACCACTAATCCAACAATAAAGGGTGATTATAAACTATGACTGAATCAGAATTTAAACCTGGTAAATACTCGGTGACCGCAACTGGCCACAACGGGGCGTTCCCAATGGACGTTACCTTCTCAGCCGATAAAATTGAATCGATCGACATTGATGCTAAAAGTGAAACGCGTGGAATCAGCGACGTGGTGTACGACCGCATCCCAGCCGCCATCGTTGACGGTCAGACCCTTAACGTGGATGCCGTGACTGGCGCTTCCGAAACCAGCCGCGGGATCCTCAGCGGTGTTGCCGAGGCCGTTAACTTGGCCGGTGGTGACGCCGAAGCTTGGCAAAATCGTGACAAATACGTCCCAAAGGTCGCCGACAACACCGACCTCGATACTGACGTGGTCGTCATCGGTGGCGGTGGTGCCGGTTTAGCTGCCGCAGCCACGGTCCTCGACCAAGGTCACAAAGTGGTTCTGCTAGAAAAAGCCCCCGCACTGGGTGGCAACACCATCCGGACTGGTGGTCCGATGAACGCCGCGGATCCAGAGTGGCAAAACACCTTTGACGCCCTCCCTGGCGAAGATCAAACCCTTGAAGACCTCCTCAACATGAGCGTCGATGACATTGACCCTGAATACCAAGCCGACTTTAAGACCCTCCAAGGTCAAATTAAAGACTACTTGGCCGATACTAAAGACAAGCCCGCCTACCTCTTTGATTCCGTTGAATTACACCGCATCCAAACTTACTTGGGCGGGACTCGAACGGATTTGAACGGCAACCGAATCTACGGTAACTACGACCTCGTGAAGACGTTGACCGACCACGTGTTAGCCTCACAAAAGTGGCTCGCTAAAATCGGCGTTAAGTTCGACGAATCCGAAGTCACCATGCCCGTTGGCGCACTCTGGCGCCGGGGTCACAAACCAGTGGAAGACGCCGGTTTCGCCTACATTTCCGCTTTACGGGATTACGTTACTCATAACGGCGGCGTAATCTTAACCGACAGCCCCGTTTCCCGGTTACTTTACGCCAAGGGTCACATCGGTGGTGTCATCGTTGAAAAGCCTGACGACCACACCTTTACAGTCCACGCAGACGCCGTGATCTTAGCCACTGGTGGCTTCGGCGCCAACACGAAGTTGGTTCAAAAATTCAACACCTACTGGCGTAACATTGATGACGACATCGCCACGACCAACGCCCCAACCATCACGGGTGATGGCATCGAATTGGGCGAAAGCGTCCACGCTGGCCTGACTGGCATGGGCTTCATTCAAATGATGCCCGTTTCCGATCCCGAAACCGGTGAGCTGTTCTCTGGTATCCAGTGCCCACCCGCTAACTTCTTGATGGTCAACCAACAAGGTAAGCGGTTCGTAAACGAATTTGCGGAACGTGACGTCTTAGCGCAAGCGGCATTTGATAACGGTGGCCTCTTCTACCTGATCGCTGATAATGAAATCAAGAAGACCGCCTACAACACTAGTGAGGAACAACTTGAACAACAGGTCAAGGACGGTCGTTTATTCAAGGCCGACACCTTAGCCGACCTCGCCAAGCAGATCAACGTCGACCCAGCCACGTTGGAAGCAACGGTGGCCAAATACAACAGCTATGTTGACGCCGGCGAAGATCCCGACTTTGGTAAGAACGTCTTCGACTTGAAGGTTGAACACGCGCCATTCTACGCCACCCCACGGAAACCAGCTATTCACCACACCATGGGCGGCTTGACGATTGACAGCCACGCTCACGTGCTGGACGAAGCGGGTCACCCAATCGCTCACCTCTACGCAGCGGGCGAAGTCGCGGGCGGCTTACATGCCGGTAACCGACTTGGCGGTAACTCGCTGGCCGACATCTTTACCTTTGGCCCAATTGCGGCAACCTCTGCTGTAACGGAACTGGGGACAGATGCGACAACTTCAGCATCGGTACACTAATCGACTAACTACGAACGAAACAATACGAAAGCTCTGGAGGAATACCTTCAGGGCTTTTTTACTGTCGCTTGTGTCCAGCGTAAGTATTATTGATGGGAATTTGTGAAATGTGATTTGCTTAAACTGTCGATTCCGGTAAGCGGCTAGGTTCCTGCTGTGGGGCCGGTCTGAGCCAAAGAGCGGTCTCAGCCCTCAAATGTAAGCCTCGCCAAACCCCGTGCGAGTCTTACATTTGTCCCCGATAATTGGCGGTTGTTGGAAGACCGTCAACAACCACCAATTATCGCGACACAGCATACACCTAGTCGCTTACCTACATCTTACGTTGGCGCAATTCGGCACTATCGTAGAACATCTCAAAATGCGTTGAACGGTAATATTGTCTCGTCAAATCAGCATAAACGTGACGGTCAACTGATGAAGCTCAGCATCACGCAATCGTTGATTCATCGCGGTTACTGAACATTGACCACAATCGTTTCTGCAGTTGTCTAGTTATCGTCTAGCGTTGCCATCACACAGTTTCGTCAGCTTCAGAATGTGACAGTCAGTGGTTCTGGTTACCGACAGCGCACCATGTAGCGGGAGGCGGAGGCGCGCGAGGCTCAGCAGTGTCGGTATGACTAAGGCAGTCGTGCCCCGTGGGGTTCGGGGTGCGAGTGCCTTAGTCATACGCGGGTTCGGAGAGATCCGGCATGGGCGGTTTTTGCCCATTCCTAGCTCGTAGGCCCGCCACTG
>NZ_BBAD01000078.1 GCF_001311075.1 Secundilactobacillus similis DSM 23365 = JCM 2765 | reverse complement strand
GGCCGGCCCCACAGCAGGAACCTAGTCGCCTACCGGAATCGACAGTTCAAGCCAATCACCGTACTTCACAAACTAAACCGCATTATGCTTATGCTGGACACAAACGACAGTAAAAAACGTGGATCATCGCTAAGCAATGATCCACGTCGTCATTAAACACCCTTAATCTCAAACCCAAACGTAATATCCCGGTGCGATGGAATATGATACTGTTCTTCAACATCCGCGCCCCAGCTATCGATGCCACCGACACCGCGAACGGCACCGTACAGGGTCAAAACCGTGCGCCGGAGTGGTGGTAATTCTTCAATGTGAGTGGCGTTTTCAAGTTCTTCAGCCGTGTATGGCAGACAACTAAACGCAAGTTGCTGCTTTGGTAATGCACTGAACGTTAGCTGAAAATCATCGTGTGACGGATCCGCGTTATTTAACGTCTGGTTGCGTGTCACCGTAACCCAGTCAGTGGCCATGTGCATCCCGCACTCTTGAGGGACCAGATACTTCGTCACTGGCAAGCCATCAACGTGGTACTTGCCGGGAATTCCGCCGGCCATTCGATCAGGATAGGTTTCACCTGACAAGCCTGGTAGTCAAATCCAGTGGCTGGCGTTGGCATGATGAAGCGGAGGCCAAAGGCTGGCAGTTCCGGCAAACTGGTCATGCCGTAGTAGTGGGCCTGAACCTTGATTGCACCGGTACCATCGACTTGATAATCAACGTTGACCGTTGTTGCTGGCACCGTCGTTGTCTCGTAAGTAAACCGAATCGTTACATGGTCCGCAAATTCGTGATCGGTGTACTGGTTATTCACCGGCGAAATTGGTAATTCGATTGGCAAATCGTCCACTTTGATGGCGACTTTAATGCATTTTAAAAAGACATCCGTTGCTAACCATTGCGCTGCCTGTTCCGAAAAATGATTGCCACGGTCGTTGTCAGTGGTTGCCCGCCAAAAAGT
Source organism: Secundilactobacillus similis DSM 23365 = JCM 2765 (assembly GCF_001311075.1). Taxonomy (GTDB): domain Bacteria; phylum Bacillota; class Bacilli; order Lactobacillales; family Lactobacillaceae; genus Secundilactobacillus; species Secundilactobacillus similis. Next base: position 13,957 of record NZ_BBAD01000078.1, on the reverse strand, counting down.
TGGCTTCGGTACGCGGTACAACCATTCCTTACCGTGTTGAACTAACGACTCCAAACCGCCGCGTTCGTAACTAAAAATGTAGTTAAAATCGGTACCCCGGAGTCCCAGAGTTGCGTCACCGTAGATAATCTGTAACGCCTTAGTTGATGTGCTTGGCATAGTAGTATTTCACCTCCTGAAGAGCTGGCTTGGGTGTCCGGTCCGCAAACATGAGGCCGTCACCAGAAAATTCATAGTCGGAATGCCGGTCGTCAAAGTCGCCGCCGTAACGGAGAACGAGTTGACCAGTGACTTCATCCTTGACTGAAATTGCTTGGTCGATAAAGTCCCAGATAAAGCCGCCTTGGTACATCGGGTATTTATCGATCAAGTCATTATACGATTTCATGCCACCCAACGAGTTGCCCATATCATGCATGTACTCACACTCAATAAACGGCTTCTTCGGATTATTTTCCAGATAAGCCGCAACATCAGCGGGTGCCGCATACATCATACTTTCCACGTCCGAAATCTGATCTTCGTAAGCTCGGTTGCGGCAGACTCCTTCATAGTGGGTCAAACGGGTATCATCGTGTTCCTTGTAGAAGGCGTTCATCGCCGCGATGTTATCGCCAGCGTATGATTCATTTCCTAACGACCAGAAGAGGATCGCCGTATGATTTTTAAACGTTTCATAGTTGCTTCGCGCACGGTCCAACACAACTTCGCGCCATTCGGGTAACGAGCCTGGGACGTTGTAAGATGGTTCAACCGCCCCCATTTTCTGCCAGCTACCGTGAGATTCTAGGTTATTTTCAGCCATCATGTAGATGCCAGCCTGATCACAGAGGTAGTACCAGTCGATTTGATCTGGATAGTGACACGTCCGGACTGCGTTAATGTTATTTTCTTTAAAGGTTTTTAAATCCGCGACCATATCCGCATGACTGATACAACGGCCGGTTTTCGCGTTCCACTCGTGCCGGTTGACACCGTTGATCACTAACCGGTGACCGTTAAGCAGCATTACCTTATCCTTAAGTTCAAAGCGGCGGAACCCAAAGTCGTATGGCACAAGTTCAATTGTCGTGCCATCTACTTGGGCCAGTTCGATTCGCAAATGATACAGATACGGATCAACGTGGTCCCATAAGTGCACGTTTTCAACTGAGACATTGTCAAAGTGTAAGTGTTCCGCAGCGGGTTTCGTTAACGTCAACACGGCGTTATCCTCATGATCGGCGACGGTCACTTTAACCACCGCATCCACGTCAGCTTCCGTCTTGGAAAGCGTCAAGGCTAAGTTAAAATCACCCGTTTTCAAATCGCCCAAAACGTTAGGCCGCAACGTCATATCTTCCACGTGAACGTCTGGTTTGGCCAATAGCCGTACTGACCGGAAAATACCAGAGAACCGGAAGAAATCTTGATCTTCAATAAAGGCAGCGGTACTGCGCTTAAAGACTTCCACCGCCAATAAGTTTTCACCGTCAGTTAAGTATGGCGTCAGGTCAAATTCAGACTGGGAAAAGCTATCCTCGGCGTAACCAACAAATTGGCCGTTTAACCATAGGTACATCGCTTGTTCAACGCCGTCAAATTGAATGACTACCCGCTTACCCTGAAGTTCTGGGTTCAACTTAAACGTTGTGACGTAGGCGCCAACCGTGTTATCCGCGCCGTTACTGAACATGCCTGTCCCTTGATCTTTCGAATCAAGGGCATGGGCTGGCCGCCGGTAGATCTTACCCTCCCACGGATAGACCGTGTTGATGTAGTGGATCTGCCCGTAATTCTCAAGTTCAATGTGTCCCGGAACGGTGATCGTGTCGAACTGACTACGATCATAATCCGGATCAGCAAACCCAACGGGCCGTTCCGCTGGCGTTTGCGCAAATTTAAACTGCCACTGACCATCCAATGATTGAACCAACTGACTCGCTTGCGCTGTCAGCTCTGCATCAGTTTGGTAAAATCGGTGGTCACTGTGTGCTGGTAATTGATTGACCCGAAACACTTGTGGGTCATCAAGCCAGCCGATTTCTGGTGTCATCTCATTTAACCTCCTTGAGGCCTCAATCAGTGTGTTAGTCCACTTTTCAAAGTGTTTCACCTTCTAGCAGCGACTATATCACTACTTAATTGAGTGCTTACCTCTAAAAACATATTATAAAGCGCTTACAAGTACATCATAAAGGTTTTTACTCGCAGAATACAGACCTATTTTCAAGTTTCTTAGTGTGATTTCCATTAGAAAATATTCATTTCAAAATGAATAGTGAATAAATAACCCGTCAACACCACCCATTTTGTCCGATTAACGTGTTATTTCATGCATCTGATTAATTTTTATTTAAAAAAGTTCTTAACATTTTCTCATTTTGTGTTAATCTAGTTATAAAGTTAGTTGGTTTTATTCTTGTTGTGTTAGGGAGGATTGTTTTATGAAATTAAATCGAATGCTCACCGTGACCCTTGGGGCTGCTAGCATTGCGTTACTGTTAGGGGCTTGTGGTTCCAAGAGCAGTTCAAGCAGCAGTAAACAGGTGGTCACGATGCCCGCAGATGCGCAGTTAAGTACCATGGACCTGTCAAAATCAACCGCGGTCGCCACGTTCAATACGTTGAACAACACGAACGAAGGATTGTACCGTTTAGGAAAGGACAGTAAGGCCGAACCCGGAATGGCAACCAAGGAAACCGTTTCTAAAGATGGATTGACCTACACCTTCAATATCCGCAAGAACACTAAGTGGAGTAACGGCGATGCATTGACTGCCGCTGACTTCGTTTATTCTTGGAAGCGGACTGTCAATCCTAAGACCGGTTCTCAATATGGTTACCTCTTCAGTGGCATCAAGAACGCCGATGCCATCATGAATAATAAGATGGCCGCCAGCAAATTAGGGATTAAAGCGCTGGGTAAATACAAACTGCAAATTACCCTTGAAAAGCAAATTCCTTACTTCAAACTGTTACTTGGCTTCCCCGTATTTTACCCGCAAGACCAAAAAGTGGTTGAAAAATGGGGCAGTCAATATGGTACACGCAGCAACCGCCTCGTTTACAACGGACCGTTTAAGTTAGCCGGCTGGAACGGGACTGGTAACACCTGGAAGTTAGTTAAGAACAACAACTACTGGGATAAGAAGAGCGTGAAGTTAAACGGCGTTGACTACCAAGTGGTTAAAGACAAGCAAACCGGTCTCAACCAATACAATCAAAAGAAGTTAACCGCGGTTAACCTTTCTGGCCAACAAGCAAGAATCTCAAGAGTAACTCCGACTACATCGAACGGATGGAGAGTTCATGTTACTACCTCTCCCTCAACCAAAAGATGAAACTTTTCAAGAATAAGAAGATTCGTCAAGCCTTCTCAATGGCCGTTAACCGGAACACACTGGTCAATAAGGTCTTAAACGATGGCTCAATCAACACCGGGAGCTTCGTTTCAAAAGGTTTGGCTGTTAACCCTAAGACTGGCAAAGACTTCACCGCCGACGCAACGATGCCAGCCACAGTTAAATATAACCCAACCAAAGCTAAGCAACTTTGGAAGGAAGGCCTGCAAGAACTTGGCATGAGTGGCAAGACAATCAAATTGACCCTGTTAGCTGGTGATGACGATTCGACTAAGCAAGTTACCCAATACCTGCAAAGCAACTTGCAGAAAAACTTACCTGGTTTGAAGATCACTAACAACAACTTGCCATCCGCTAACGTTTTGGCAAAGCAGTCGTCACACTCGTTCCAAATCACCTTATCTGACTGGTTCGCTGACTTCTCAGACCCAATCACCTTCTTGAACATTTTGACTACGGGTAACTCAAGTAACCAATCACAGTGGTCAAACAAAGAATACGATAAGTTGATCAAGGCGTCATCAACGACGGATGCAAGCAACCCTGAAGCACGTTGGAACGACATGGTCAAAGCCCAAAACGTCTTGTTAGACGATGCTGGGATTGCCCCACTGTATCAATCATCCGCACCTTGGTTGATGAACAGTAAACTGAAGGACTTGGTTTACAACACAGCTGGTGCGAACTACAACTTTAAGACGGCCTACTTCAAGTAACCGTTCTGACCTACCTCGTTAACTAGTTATTCTAGTGCTAATAACGCTATAACTGAACACTTACCAATATTAGTTCTATTATTATAGTAGAAACTCGTTCAAATTAACGCTACAAGTCGCTAGAAAGGAGGTGACCGTTTCCTCCTAGTAACATTGATTAATAACACGTTGCACCCTCTCAGTACCGGCTGAGGGGGTGTTTTTTGTAGAGTGCGGAGAAAAACGGTTTGAAAGTGGAGCGTAAGCGCCGACCGACAGAAAGTCGTGGGCTTTCGACTTTATGTGGGTTGCGCTTACGTGCAGCTTTCAGTTTTTCGGAGCATGTTTAGGCTAGGTAATAGTCTTGAAATCAACCAAAATCTTTCATTACCTTTACGTTCAATCAACTCAAAAATACATCCCCCGAAATCATCAGTTCCACCCAAGTCGCCATCATTCTCCCCCAACAACCACTTTTCTTCACACACCAAAATTGTTCCACACCAGATATAGTGTCCTCCGCATGTTTCACACATCTAAATCTTGTGAACCGAAACACATCCTTTCTCATTCCAAATTTCTACCGTATAATAGACCACATTGTGTTTTTAAGGAGGACGACTTGGTGAGTTATCTATGGCCATTAATTTTAACGATCATTGCTAACGCCGCCTATCAATTATCTGCTCGGGGAATTTCATCTCGTGTGGATCCCCTCTTTTCACTTTGTATTACATATGGCGTGGCGCTACTAGGTGCATTGATCATGTACCTGCTCAGCAAGCACCACTCGCTTCAAACTAACCTACATATGCTTAACTGGGCCTCGGTCACAATGGGCCTAGCCATCACCTTTGTGGAGCTTGGCTACTTATTAACTTACCGCGCAGGTGCCCCCGTGGGGTCAACTGCCATTACGGTCAATGCAGCGATTACGTTGCTTTTAATTCCAATTGGCTTGATTTTCTTCCACGAAGGATTTAGCCTTCGTAACGGCCTTGGATTTATCCTCGCTGTGATTAGCCTGTACTTGCTTAACAGCTAACAGCGGCCAAAATTTGGCCAATGCTGACAGGCTAAAAAGTCAACCATTTCTTGCCAAATGACCGAATAAAAAAATTTTAAATCACGAAAAACCATGCTACGCTGGCGTTGAAATCGGTTATCAAAACGACTGTCCAAATACTATATGTTGATATTTTCTCCGAGTGACGATACTATATATTGTATTGAAACACAAAACGAGGAGGACATCGGCATGCAAGTTACATCATCCAAATTAATTACGCTATCATCAGAATTTATCGAACAAGTGAAAGACGAAATCACTCCTCACTGGGGTGAACTCGGTTGGGTTACTTACAAACGTACATACGCCCGCTGGATCGACGAAGAAAACCGTCACGAAAACTGGGACGAAACCGTTAAACGAGTGATCGAAGGTAACATCAACTTAGATCCCCGCTTACACGAAGATCACATTGATCCTGAAGTTGTCACCGAACTTGAAGACGAAGCGCAAAAACTGTTTAAGTTAGTTTACAGTTTGTCTGCAACGCCATCTGGTCGGAACCTTTGGATCTCTGGTTCAAAGTACCAAGATCGTAACGGTGACGCCCTGAACAACTGTTGGTTTATTGCTGTGCGCCCACAACCATACGGTGACAGCCATATCATGCCCGACTACTTGGATCAAGACCAAGTGGCCGTTTCAATGCCCTTCTCATTCATGTTTGACCAATTAATGAAGGGTGGCGGCGTCGGCTTCTCCGTTGTTCAAGACAACGTTAAGCAGATCCCAATGGTTGACGACAACGTTAACTTGACGATCTTAATCGACGAAAAGAGCGACTCATACACGGATTCAATCGCTTTAGGTGCCACTGACAAGCAACAATGGTTAGCTGAACACTCACTTGACGAAGGTCGCTACTACAAGCTTCCTGACACCCGTGAAGGCTGGATCTTAGCCAATGCGAACTTAGTTGATATGCATTTTAACAGCACGAACCCCGATCACGAATCAAACTTGATCCTTGATATGAGCGACATCCGGCCAAAGGGTGCCAAGATCAAGGGCTTCGGTGGGACTGCTTCAGGTCCAATGCCATTGATTGAAATGTTATTTGATACCAACAAATTACTTGATGCTCGGGTTGGACAAAAGTTAACTTCTGTTGACTGCACTGACTTAGGTAACTTGATCGGTAAGACGGTCGTTGCTGGGAACGTGCGTCGTTCTGCTGAACTTGCTTTAGGTTCTAGCGATGATGACGCCTTCATCACCATGAAACAAGACCAAGACAAGCTTTACCACCACCGTTGGGCTTCTAACAACAGTGTCGCTGTCGACACGAAGAAGTCAGACTACACCGCTGTTGCTGATTCAATCATGCACAATGGCGAACCCGGGATCGTTAACTTGGAATTATCCAAGCACTTCGGCCGTTTAGTTGACGGTCGTCAAGAAAACATTGACGGCGCTGTTGAAGGCACGAACCCTTGTGGCGAAATTTCACTTGATAACGGTGAACCATGTAACCTCTTTGAAGTCTTCCCATCCGTTGCAACGAACAAGGCTTTGACCTTGAAGACGCTTTTGGTTTAGGGACGCGTTACACGAAGCGGGTCACTTTCAGCAACTACGACTGGGAAGTTTCTCGTAACGTCATCAAAAAGAACCACCGGATTGGAATCTCAATGTCTGGGATTCAAGACTGGATCTTAAAGGAATTTGGCAACCGCGTTGTGCTCGGCTTCAAGGACGGCATCGACCCTGAAACGCACGAAGCCATCAAGGAACCTGTTTACGACGAACGCGTTGTGGCTAAGTTTGATAACATCTACCACGCCATCGTTGACGCTGATAACGCCTACTCAGCTACTTTGGGTTGCGCACCTTCAGTTAAGCACACGACCGTTAAGCCTTCAGGGACCGTTGCTAAATTAGCTGGTGTTTCCGAAGGGATGCACTTCCACTATGCTGGTTACCTTATCCAACGGATCCGGTTCCAAGACACTGACCCATTGTTGCCAGCATTGCAACTTTGTGGCTACAAGATGGAACCTGACGTTTACACGAAGAACACGGTCTGCGTTGAATTCCCAGTTCGCGCTGCTCACGCTGATAGCGATCAATTCGCCTCAGCTGGTAACGTTTCAATTGCGGAACAATTCGCAACCCAAGCCTTCTTACAAAAATACTGGTCAGACAACGCCGTTAGTTGCACGATTACCTTCCAACCAGAAGAAGGCGACCAAATCGCTGACCTGATGAAGCAATACCGGTTCAGCATCAAGTCTACTTCCCTGTTACCATACAGCGGTAGCGACTTCAAGCAAGCGCCTAAGGAACCAATCACCAAGGACGTTTACGAAGCACGCCGTGGCCAAATCACAAACGACGTCCACGCCGTTTACGATTCAATGGCAACAATGGATCAAAAGGACCTCGACTTGATCGACCAATCAGATTGCATTGGCGGTGCTTGCCCAGTTCGGTAGAGAGTGTGGAACAAAGCGTTTAGAGACTGGAGCATAAGCGGCTCTCGCCAGAATCCTCAGGCTTTGAGGATTGTGGTGAGAGCCGCTTATGTGCAAGTCTCTGCTTTGTGGAACACGTTTAGACTCGAGGACAGTAACGAACAGAGTGTGAAACAAGGCGTTTAGAGAGCGGAGCGTAAGTTACTTTCGCCAGAAACCCCGGTTTTTGGGGTTTGTGGTGAAAGTGGCTTACGTGCAGCTCTCTGCCTTGTGGAACACGTTTAGGCTCGAGGACAGCAACGTACTACTCCTTAAACTAAACATCAAAAAAAGTCACCAACAAAACAAGCGGCAACCTCCCACCCGAGGTTGCCGCTTGTTTTGATTGTCCACTCATTTCTCCCACCTACCGCTTAAACCGCCTAAACAACAACCCAACCCCCACCAATCCCAAAAGCGCCGGCCATAGTTGCACCACCGCTGTCTGCTTTTAGTCTCAGGTTGAACGGAAACCGCCTTTGGCGTCTCCGTCTCAGGAATCTGCAATAACGGTTGTTTGACCGCTGTCATCATGGCATCACGATCTAAACGCTGAACTAGGGCTTGTTCTGACGTTTGTCCGTTCGTCTGAAACGGCCGTTGCCAAATTAAACTCCCCACTATCACCAACAGGACGCCACCAACAATTACTTGCCACTTGTTCATCATCGTGTTCGCCTCCCTATCCGTTGTCGTTCGACTATCGTTAACTTTAGTTTAGCGAAGAGGTGTGATGATTTTATAACTAAAATTGGATTTTTTCGGTATTTTTGAGTCGTGATTCCGGTCCAAAGCCGTAGCCGAAACCGCTCTGAATAAGTTATAATGGTATCATTCCACTCATTGAAGAAGGCGCGCACTATGTTGAAGCAGTATCAATCTCTTCCCCACGGCATTCGTAATCGAATTAAGGTTATTGCGGTACTGACCGTAATTCTCTTGATTGGAATTGGCTTAACCCACCACTCACTTTCAGCCCATTCAGCCGAACAGGCTAGTCAATCCATTTCACCGGCAGCACGAGCGCGTAACGTTCGGCAGGAACAAAAGCAAACTCGGTTGCGCCTGCAACGGTATTTAAACCAAGTCACCGCTGATAAAACTGCTAGCGTTTACTTTTATAATTTAGGCGCCAAATCCGGCAGTCCGGCTGCCAAAAGCAGTTCTGCCGACTTCTACAAAGCCGGTAGCCTCCACGCCAGCGTCAACGCCCACACACCCGAAATTTCAGCAAGTACATATAAACTCTTCATGGCCGCCTTCGTTTTCCACGAAGAAAAGCTTGGTAATTTCACTTGGAATGCCAGCAACGTTGACGGCTTTCACCGCATGATTGTTAACAGTGATAATGATTTTTCCGAAGACTATCTAGATTCTTGGGGATTGCCAACCCTGAATCAATTTATTGCCCAACAAGGCTGGTACAACCCGACCTTTATTGCCGGGCAAAATTCCCAAACAACAGCGGCTAGCCTTGCTGGCGCATTATACGACCTCCAAACTGGCCGAGGTGCATTTAGTAACGCTAAAGACCGAAAACTACTCTTAACCCTCATGCATCAACAACTCTATCGCACGGGGATTCCGACTGGGGTTCAAAATGCCAAGTCTGGCACTCAAGTTCGCGATAAGGTGGGCTTCTACGCCGACACCAATAACGATGCCGGTATCGTCACCCTGCCGAATGGCCAGCAATACATTCTGGTCGTCATGACTCACGGACATCAGCAAAGTGGGTTTAGTGGCTTTTCCCGCATTGCAACGATTGCGGAACACGTTCAGCGATTAGTTTATGGGTCAAGCACAACCAAGCGCATTAATGCGTTATATCGGTAGTTTTTGCCAACTAAAAATAGCCATCAGGTAATCGAAAGTGATTGCCCGGTGGCTATTTTGACTTTAATGTTGAATTGGGGGTTGTTGTCCTCGGACGTATTCCGCATGTTGCGCGTTACTGTCCTCGAAACTAAACGTGTTCCGAGAGGCAGGGACTTGCACCTAAGGGACTTCCACCACAATTCCCAAAAACCGGGATTCTGGCGGAAGTCCCTTAGGCTCCAGTCCCTAAACACCTCTCTACACACTCTCTAATCTTGAGCACCCCGCCCTAAATATGCAGAAATCATCCAGATATACTTATCAATCAACGTATGGCATTCAATCAACAGATCTTGCGTCGAGAAGTCCTTTTCTTCATCCGTAATTTCGATGCCCTTTTGATACTGGTCGCTCAGATACTTAAATTGCGTGTCTAAACGTTCCATATACTGTTTCAGGCTGTATTGGTCCCAGGTCACCTTTTCATCCGGCAGACCCGTATTTTCGATAAATTCATGCGTGGTCGAGAGCGGTGCACCACCGATGGCAATTAAACGTTCTGCGATTTCATCTAATTGGTTGGCTAGTGCGTCATTGTAATCATCCATTAACGGATGGAGTTTAAAGAACTGCGACCCACGCATGTACCAGTGGATCTGCTGAATGTTGACTTGTAGCTGACTTAAATCGGCAATTAACTGATTGAGTTGTGCTTTCGTCTTCTTATATTGAGCCATTCCCTTTACCTCCAGTATTGACTGACAGTGACTAACAATTCGTTACTTTATAATTATACCAAACTACAAGACATTTCTGGTGTATTTTGCTCAGTCGTTTACTGCCAACTAAACTTGCGCCACTACCAAATTCCCATTAAAATGGGAAACATACATATTTGAACCACAATCGAAAGGACTTACATATCATGATGATTATCGGTGCAGTTGCTAACGGTCTTGCCGTTGGTATCGGCGGGCTAATTGGCCTGCTTTTTAAGCGCGGCATTCCAGAACGCATGAAACTACTGGTGATGCAGGCGCTCGGTGTTACTGTTTTATACGTCGGTATCTCGGGGTCGTTAAAGGGCCACAATACCGTTTACGTTGTGCTCTCCCTCGTCTTCGGTGCCATTTTAGGGGAACTCGTTGACTTTGATCGCCAGTTTACTCGACTGGGGGCATGGCTCGAGCGCACATTGAACATGGGGAGTGACGCCCGGATTGCCGACGGTTTCGTCACCGCCACCCTCTTCGTTTGCGTTGGTGCGATGGGGATTGTCGGTTCACTTCAAAGCGGGATGTCTGGTAATAACAGTGTTTTATTTACCAAATCCATGATTGACGGCATTTTCGTCCTTGTGCTGGGGTCCACCATGGGCATTGGCGTCTGCTTTGCGGCCGTTCCGGTGTTTGGTTACGAAGCGATTTTGACGCTATTGGCCAACACAGTGGCTGGCGTCTTTACCCAAACCGTAATTGATGAAATGACCTGTGTGGGCTCGTTGCTCATCTTGATGATTGGGCTAAACATGCTGAAGCTGACTCAGATTAAGGTGGCTAATTTGATTTTGGCGCCGTTTTTTCCGATTTTGTTTTATGCGATTTTTAGTTGAGCTTCATGGATGCACACCATACGGCACTATCTCTTGGTTGAGATGGTGCCGTTTTTTTGTATTGGTATTTCTAAACAAAAAACAATTGGCGAACGTGCTTTGCGATTACGTTTGTTTCGGCTTGGGGGTAACTGTTACTTCTTGGGGTTCTTGGCCTTTGTTATGCTTGGCCACTTGGTTTCTTTCTGGCTACCACGCCGAAACGCGATAAAAGAAGCAAAAGGTTGCATATAAGGCGCCCCAAGCAAAACTACCATAACCCGGTAGTTTCGCTTGGCGCCTTATACTCCACCTTTTAAGCGCTTCTTTTATCGCTCTACAACTCCAAAAACTTCCCCGTCGCCTTCATATTCTCCACGAACTTCCCAACGGTTTCATGCCGATTCCAATCCCGTTGCAATTCACACGCTAATTGTGCGTACGAGGTTAGCCTTGCACCGGCCTGTTCTACTCAGCGGAGCGCTGCTTCATGGGCATCCACACTGGTGCCGCCCACCGCATCCACCACTGGGTATACGTTGTAGCCCTCACTCAGTGCATCCAGCGCTGGGAAAGTTAAGCAGGCTTCCGTCCACAGTGCCGTCATAATGATGTTTTTACGGCCTAACTGTTTAACGACTTGATTAAATTCCTGATCCTCCCACGCATTGATCGTCGTTCGATCCAACGATGGCGTGTCCCCTAACACCGCTTTTAATTCCGGAATCGTGTCCTTGTTACGACCGGTCCCCACATTCACGGTAGATAGCACGATTGGCACGTTAAAATCACGCATTAACTTCGTGGTTGCAATAATATTTTGAATCAATAAATGCCGGTCCATCGACCGATTGACGTAATCTGAGTGGGTTGGTAATCAATAATCACAAATACGCTATTTTCTGGCGCCAATAAAATATCCTGCTGTGGATCACGCGGTGCAAAGCTTGTCATGGTTAATCAGTCCTTTCCAATGTGTAGGTTTAGTATACCCGGCAGTTGCCGAAAATGAAAGCGCTTAGATTTATCATACATTAAAATGTATAAAATTAGGGTTATTAATGGAAGCATAACCAATCATTCGATTATGTTATCGTTTTCATGAAAAAAATTACCAGATTTGCTTTCTTTAGTGAAAATATTTTTCATTTTTACTTGAATGTTTCATTGCTTTTACTTACAATGCTTTTGTTAGCTTTTTTTACAACTGCATAACTGTATCTAAAAGCGTAAGAGAAATGAGGAGAGATTTTGCAATTTATCGTTTTGGCATTAGGGATTGCCATTCTGTTATTCCTAATCATTCGTGTTAAATTAAACACGTTCGTTGCCTTGATCACCACGGCCGTTTTAGTTGCCTTGGGATTAGGGATGAATCCATATAATATCGCCGATACCATTACCAAAGGGATCGGGAATTCAATGGGTGAACTGGCCATTGTCTTCGGGTTCGGGGCCATGATTGGTCGTCTGGTTTCAGAAGCTGGTGGTTCTTACCGGATCTCCCAAACCCTAATTGGCTTCTTTGGTAAGAAACGGCTTCAACTCGCCATTGTGGTCGCATCCTTTATCATCGGGATGTCCATGTTCTTCGAAGTTGGGTTAGTGCTGTTAACCCCAATCGTTTTCTCGATTGCCCTCGAAGCCGGCGTACCGTTCCTATACCTTGGCTTACCAATGGTTGCCGCACTGTCGACGACCCAGGCCTTTTTGCCACCACAACCAGCACCAACGGCTGTTGCAACGGCCTTGAGTGCTAACATTGGTCAAGTTCTGCTTTACGGGATCATCGTGGCTATTCCAACCGTGATCGTGGCTGGTCCATTGTTCACGAAGTTGGCACAACGCTACGCCCCAGAAGCATTTGGCTATAAAAAAGAACTGCCAGCCTTTGGTGAAATCAAGCAGTTCAACCTTGAAGATACGCCAAAGTTCGGGATTTCAATTTTAACTTCCCTCTTCCCAGTAATTTTCATGGGTGCTGCTACGATTTACCAACTGGTGGTGACTGGCGCGAATGCCAGCGCAGCCAAACACGGATTTAACGCCTATATGTCAATGATTGGGAGTCCCGTCGTTGCCATGCTGGTTTCCCTGCTGTTTGCCATCTGGTCAATGGGGATTCACCAAAAGCGCAGTATGAAACAAATTGGTGATGCGTTGACTGAATCAATCAAGTCAATCGCCATGCTGTTGATGATCATCAGTGGTGGTTCTGCCTTTAAACAAGTGCTGTTAGACGGTGGGGTCGGTGACGCCATTCAACACTTGGTTGCTGGCGTGAACCTCTCACCACTAATTCTCGCTTGGTTGATCGCCGTTGTGTTGCGGATTGCCCTTGGTTCAGCTGCTGTCGCAAGTATGACTGCTGCTGGTTTGGTGACACCATTAATGGTTGCCACCCACGCCGATCCAGCCATGTTAGTCCTCGCCATCGGTGCTGGTTCCGTTGCTGCATCACACGTTAACGATGCCGGGTTCTGGATGTTCCAGGAGTACTTCGACTTAACGGTCAAGCAAACCTTGGCCATCTGGACGGTGCTGGAAACGGTCCTTTCCGTGGTCGGGTTGATCTGCGTTCTGATTTTAAATGCAATTGTAAACTAGATTGATTCTATTAAAACGTCCTTCGCAGTTGTGGAGGGCGTTTTTGTATACTATCGTTTGTGTCCGCATAAGTGTTGGGTGCAATTTAGGTGTCGGCTGTTTGTCGTCGCTTCGCTCGCCAAAGCCGCATAAAAGCTGGCGCTCTCAGGCTACAAAATTCGGCGCCACTTAAACTGTTATTTCCAGGGTTCCTGACATTGCAGGAACTTATCAACCACGCGCTTTTTGGCCACCGCGCCGAATGGTGCTGCGCGAGACTGAGAGCTGCATGCAAGGTAACATCGGTAAACCCGCCAGGCCCGGGCGCTTCCCGATGTTACCTTGCACACTGCTCTCAACCCGTCTCGCTCCGCCACACTATCGCTGGACACAAGCATAAG
>NZ_BBAD01000077.1 GCF_001311075.1 Secundilactobacillus similis DSM 23365 = JCM 2765 | reverse complement strand
AAACGGGCTTACATCCCCGGTTTAAAAACCGGGGCATTACGCCTAACTTTCAGTAAAAAACGTACGGCCGTGGTGGTCGTACGTTTTTTTGTTTGGTTTGGCTTGGTTTGGTTTGGCTTGGCTTGGCTTGGCTTGTTTAGTTTGGTGTAGAGAGGCTTTAGATTGTGGTTTCGTTTAATTTGGCTCGTTGCTGTCCTCGAGACTAAACGAGTTCCACAAAGGCTCTTTACAGTTTTGGGTGATAGCGTCTTATAAACCCTACTGACACATTGTCTTTACTTTGAGAATATGTGTATTCTCACCCAATTGTGTAAAGAGCCTCCACAAAGCAGAAGGTTGCATATAAGGCGTCCCGAACAAAACCGCCCAAAGTTCAGGGCGCTGCGTTAAAAATACCAAGTGGAATTGGCAATGTTCATTACTACTACATAGTTTCGGCGCCATTTGAATTTCTTGTTGGTAATAATTGGTTATGTTTGTGAGGCTTGCTAACGTTACCGTTTTGATTAGCCTGCGCCGAAACGAGTTCCGCAAAAGAGAGACCTGCACATAAGCCCCTCTCACAAACCCCAAAACCGGGATTTATGGCGAGAGGGCTTATACTCCGGTCTCTAACCGTTTTGTTCCACTCTCTGCTCGTTGCTGTCCTCGAGACTAAACGAGTTCCACAAAGCAGAAGGTTGCATATAAGGCGTCCCGGACAAAACCGCCCAAAGCCCGGGCGCTTTCATCCGGGACGCCTTATACTCCACCTTCTAACCGCCTTGCTCCACTCTCTGACTTCGCTAGCTCAGTCTCTTTTCCAATCCCCGTGAAACCAACGACAACGCATAACAAACAATAAAGTACATGATGGCGATCATCAAGAACATTGGTAAGATATACGTCGTATTTTGGCCATACACGATTTGGGCGTTATGCATCAGGTCTGGTAAGACGATGATGGTGGCCAATGAGGTATCCTTGATCAGTGAGATAAATTGGCTGACCAACGCTGGCAACATTTTCTTCATCGCTTGTGGCAAGATGATCTTGAACAAGGCTTGGCTGTAACTCAAACCATTGGCCCGAGCACCTTCCATTTGACCAGGATCCACTGCAACGATCCCTGAACGGACGATTTCGGCAATCATCGTCGATTCGAAGATGATCATGGCTAAAATCGTGGCCCAGACACTGCTTGGTCGGAAGCCCAGGTTAGGCAAACCGAAGTAGGTAAAGAAGATGATCAACAGTAATGGCAGGTTCCGGATAATATCAATAATCACCCCAACCACTGGTGAGACGATCTTGATGTTCACGTAACGGATGACGCCCAAAATTGAGCCAATCACATAGCTCCCAGCAATGGAGGCAATCGACACGAGTACCGTGATCCAAAGGCCTTCCAGTAAGTAACGCAGGTTGATCCATGAATATGCGTCAATAAAGTCTTTCATTCGATTGCACCCCCTATGCTAATTTCTTTTCGAGATAACGCATCCAGTAACTCAATGGTAACGTAATGATCAAGTAGAGTAACCCCACACAAACGTAAGTGCTCATGGTACTCAATGAATCTGATGCGATAACGTTGCCTTGGTACATCAGGTCAAATCCAGCCACGAAGGCGAGGACTGATGAGTTCTTCACCAAGTTAATGAATTGGTTACCCAATGGTGGAATGACGTAACGGAAAGCCTGTGGCAAGATGACGTGTTGCATCGATTGCCAGAAGGTCAGGCCGTTCGCCCGTGCGCCTTCCATTTGACCAGGATCAACTGATTGGATCCCGGCCCGAACCGTTTCAGCGATAAAGGCTGAGGTATAGATCGTCAACCCGATCGTCCCAGCGGCGAAACCGTTGATTTTAACCACAAACATTGGAATGACCACGAAGAAGAACATCGTGATAACCAACAGTGGAATGTTTCTGAAAACTTCAATGTAAATTCGGGCAATAACCCGTAACGTCTTAATTGGGGTGGTTTCAAAAATCGCAAACATCGATCCAATAATCAAACTAAAGAACAGTGCGATGACACTACATAGTAAGGTCTGACCGAATCCATAAAGCAAGTCACCACCGTAATGAGCGAAAATTGCTGTCATCGTTCCATCTCCTTATAATTGAACCCAGCGACGCTGCCGAACCACTTCTTCAATAGTCGGTTATATTCGCCACTCTTTTCGACTTGTGTCAACGCCTTGTTGATGTCGCCCTTGAATTCGCCTTGGCCCTTGTTGATGGCGATCCCGTAAGGTTCCTTGGTAAAGGAGCCGCCAACCAATTCGTACCCTGGGTTTTCAACTGCCATCCCGGCTAAGATCCCGTTATCAGTGGTCAATGCTTGACCCTGACCGGATTTCAAAGCCGTCATGGCTTGCGCGTAATCAGATAATTGCAGCACTTTGGCCTTTGGTGCAGCCTTGGCCATGTTTTGAACGGAAGTTGACCCAACAACCCCAAGGACGGTTGCGCCCTTCTTGTTGAGGTCCTTCACGCTCTTAATGCCGCTCCCCTTCTTAACCAAGAGGGATTGGCCGGCATCAAAGTACGACCGGGAGAAGTCAACTTGCTTTTCCCGTTCTGGCGTAATGGTCATCGTAGCCATGATGGCATCGATGTTCCCGTTATTTAACAGTGAGATCCGGGTTTGACTCGTTACTTGAACGAAACTTGCCTTCCCCTTTGATCCCAATATCTGCTTGGTCAACGCCTTTGCCAAGTCGATTTCAAACCCTTTGATTCGGCCGTCTTTAACGTCCATCAACCCAAATAACTTGGTATCGGCTTTAACACCCCAAGTAATCGTGTTGGTCTGCTTGGCCCGCGTCACAACGTTTTGGTCGGATAACGCTTTACCTGAACCACACGCCGTTAAGACCAACAGCACCGCTAAGGCCGACACGATTAATCCGACTCTTCGGAATAACTGTTTCATGTTTTTCGTCCCCTCCGCTCGTTTAGTGCGTAATGATCTTGCTTAAGAACTGACGCGCACGTTCGTTGGATGGTTGCCCGTCGAAGAACTTCTCCTTGCTGTCATCTTCCAAAATCTGACCATCTGCCATGAAGATAACCCGGTTGGCCACTTCACGCGCGAAGCCCATTTCGTGGGTCACCACTAACATGGTCATATCGGAATCTCGGGCAATATCCTTCATAACGTTCAACACATCATCGATCATTTCAGGGTCCAACGCGCTGGTTGGTTCGTCAAATAATAAGGCCTTAGGCTTCATTGCTAACGACCGCGCAATGGCGATCCGTTGTTGTTGCCCACCAGATAATTGAGCTGGTAACTTAGGTGCTTGGTCCGCCAAGCCAACTCGGTCTAACAGGTCCATCGCAAACTTCTTGTTTTCTTCTTCTGGTCGGTGCAGCACCATCCGTGGTGCCAACATAATGTTTTCCAAAATCGTTTTATTGGCGTACAGGTTAAAGTGTTGGAACACCATCCCGACGTTCTTACGAATCCGGTTCATGTCAGTTTTCTTGTCGGCTAAATCTTGACCGTTAACGATCAATTGACCCTTTTGGATCGTTTCCAAGCCGTTGATGGTCCGAATCAAGGTTGACTTCCCAGAACCTGATGGGCCGATCAGCACAACCGTTTCCCCTGAATCGATCGTTAAGTTAATATCGTGCAGGGCATGGTAATCGCCGTAGTATTTTTCAACATCGTGAAATTCAATCATTGACATAATAGTTTCCCCTCCGCCTTTTATGAATAATAGAACGGCATCCTGGAGACTGCCGTTCTTCTGAGTTTCGCTAATTTTGCAAGTGATCATCGCAGGAACAACCGACAATTCGGCGTCCAATTTCATTCGCTTTTAATTTTAACTCAATAATAATTCTAAACCAAAATCATCAGTTGGTCAAAATAATTATTGGCAAAAAGCGCGTAGTTCCGGCCTATCATCGACCGAAAAATGCGTTATAAAAGGCTTCATAGGATATATGATATTTATCAAAAATGCGATAATTTATTCATTTATTTAACTGGCTTATATAACGCATTAAATTTGGCTTAGAATCGCGGTTTAATGACCATTGGCAACCGTTATTGTTAGATTATCTAACTGATAACTTGTAACAATAAGGTTTTATTATAGCATAAATGTGGTTGGTGTGCTTGATTGGCGTAGGCCAATGTTAAAAAGGCCCGTTATCAAGGGCTTGCAAGCAGCTGATAACGGATCTTTAGTTGGTTGGATTTGATTGTTGCTACTACTTATTTTTGACGCCACTTGGACTTTACTTGGCAATCATTGTTAACATTTTGAAGCTTGTTGACGTTACCGTTTTGATTAGCCTATGCCGAAATGAGCTCCGCAAAACTTGCATATAAGGGTAGCTCATCAATACTGGCTAAAACCTGGAATACTTTTTACTACTTTTGAGTGCTTTCGGCGACGCTCTTTGCTACTACTTAATTTCGGCGCCACTTTAGCTTTACTTGGCAATCATCGTTAACATTTTGAAGCTTGTTAACGTTACCGCCTTGATTAGCCTGCGCCGAAATGAGCTCCGCAAAACTGAGAGTTATGTATAAGGGCGTCCCAGCAATACTGACCAAAGCCCGGTCAGTATTGCTGGGACGCCTTATACGCCACTCTCAAAGCGTTTTGCTCCGCTCTCTAATGATATCTCTTCATCCGCGATCCACCAGCCGCAGCATCCGGCTTCGGTTCTTCTCTTGTTAAACCGCTAGTCAAT
Organism: Secundilactobacillus similis DSM 23365 = JCM 2765; assembly: GCF_001311075.1. GTDB lineage: Bacteria > Bacillota > Bacilli > Lactobacillales > Lactobacillaceae > Secundilactobacillus > Secundilactobacillus similis. The sequence continues at coordinate 10,241 of NZ_BBAD01000077.1, read as the reverse complement.
GGTGCTTCGTGCATCGCGTTTTCCCTTGTCATTTCTCGGGTCAACGGTGTGCTGGTCGTTGGTGTTGGGACGGTTGTTGCGTCTTCTTGTCGTTCATAAGCTAATTGTACCCGAATTGCATAAGGCGCTGGCTTTTCCATCGGTAAGTTGCGGCCCATTTCCATATAGGGTCCACCAACAAGAATCACGTTAGCCAAGTACAACTTCACCTTATCCGCCACGTCCGCGATTGGTTGCAAGCCCACCGTGGTGATTTTACCTACCGACGCTTTTTCTGCTTGGTTAATGCCGGCGTAAACGATCAAATCGTCGCCCGCGTGCTGCAACTCAAAGTAGGGAATGTTGACGCCCAAACCGATTGCGAACACTGGTTTATGGGATTGCTTCAACTGCATTTCGATTTCACGTTGACCTAATCCACCATAATCCGGTGTCATCAAGCTCATTTGTTGCAGGCGGTTGGCCAGTTGGGTGATGTTTTGCCGCTGGTTAATATCAACGGCAACCTTCCCCGGCAAAATCTTCTTGGCGTCAAAGAACCCGTTAGCTGGAATATTCGCCCCATTTAACAATGAACTTTGATTGCCCTGCGCTTCAGCAGCGGCTTTCTTAGCTGCTTCGGCCGCTGGGTCAGCGCCGCCAAGAGTCTTCCCCAACGCTTTTTCGATTTTGGGTGAAATATCAAGCGGTGGTTGCTTCTCCGTAAAGTAGTAGAAAACGTTCATGATCGTAAAATACAGTAATAAAATGGCCACTAACAGGATCAAACTGCCACGCAAAGCGTACCCGTTTTGAATCCAGCGAATAGCCACGTAAAACAGGTAGATGTCACCCAACGTGCCCAAAATCGTGTAGATTCGGTTTTTAAGCTTCACGTTAAGGTTCACATACCCTAAATAGTGGTTCACCATATCAAGTAAACTAAACACGTATGCGTTCCTCCTTAATAACTTGTCGTCTGGTCCGTGGTGCCGGTCGTCGTGTTAGCGGTGCCGCTATCCGTCGTCGTGTTGGCGGTTGAATTATCACCGGTCGTAGTCGTTGTGTCGCCAGTATTACCAGTGTTCCCTGTACTATCATCCGTTGTGCCAGTCGTCCCGGTATTACCAGTTGTACCAGTGGTCCCGGTGGTCGACTTCTTCTTTGATTTCGTGGTTGTCGTAGTTGCGTTACTGGTTGCCGTATCCGACTTGGCGCTGGCTGAATCTGCCGAACTTTCATCCTTGTTCGAATCTGAACTCGTCTTCTTACTTGAATCATCCGAGCTCGACTTCTTATCAGAACCATCGCTTGCGCTGGATCCCTGCTTATCTAATGACGATGATGTCGTCGCTGGCACCTTAGTCGACGTCGTGGCTGGTGAGCCTTCGTTTGTTTTGCTAACTTTGTTGACCACCACGTTGGTCGTCCCTAAAGCTAGCGCAATCGAAACGATGGCGAATGGTGTTAAAAATGGTGGCGTCCGATATGCCATGCTTGTTCCTCCTCTTAAATGTTCCTCGCTTTGGTTAGTTACCCTAAGTATCGCAGATTTGACCGAAGATACAATAACGTTTTGATTAAGGTTTAACTAAGAATTAACGACGACCGCGCGAAGGGGCTTTAACCAGTCACCCCCCGGGTAGGCGGTGCCGGTTAAAGCCTCTTAGTGGGTATTACTTTCAGCCGCAGCTAATTGACACTCAGCGCAAACGCCGTAAAGCTCAATTCGATGGCCAACGATTTGGCACCCAGGTAATTGGGCGGCAAAGATATCGATTGGACAATCCTTAAGTTCGGTTACCTTACCACACCGCTGACAGATAAAGTGGTGATGATGTAAGTGGCTAAAATCACACTGGTATTTGACCCGCGCATGGTCACCTTGAACCTGTTGTTCAACCATGCCGGCTTGTTCAAATTCCTTGATGTTGCGGTAGATCGTGTTGTGACTCATCCCCGGAAACTGCTGGCGCATGTAATCGTCCACCAACGTGACATCGTGGTAGTGATCCTGATTGGCCAACAGGTAACTGAGCAGCGCCTTCCGTTGTTTGGTTACCTTTAAATGATTCTGTTTTAGAACGGTCAGAGCCTGTTCCAGTTGCTGTTGCATGTTGCCGCCTCCTTAGCGCGAGGATTACGTAAATAATAATCATTACTCTTTAACGATAAATTGTAGCATACTTCGCTGCATTTAAAAACGAAACTGCTCACCCGCTAAGATTCGACTGATTGTTGCTGGATCCGTAACGCGCTGACAAATGCGTCCAGCGCCCGCTGCGTTTTCAGCCAATCGTCGTTTTGGATCACCGTTGCGCGACCCGTTAACGCCACTGGCAATTCCAGGTCACGCTTATATTCCTTGCTTCGAATACGGTGGTTCACCATCTCAGTTTCATCGCCACGTGAGGTCAGGCGATCTTTCAAAATATCACTCTTACCAACCGTCAAAAACAGCACAACGGCCTTTTCACCTAACTGTTCCGCGTAGGTTTGAGCGCCCTTGGTATCTAACACGATACTGACGAGGTCCGCTTTTTCAAACGCGCGATCCAGCCCTTCATAAGATGATCCGTACTGGTAACTCGCGTACATGACGTCTTCTAAGTAGTGATTCTTGGGGAAACTCTCAGCCGTCTCAAAGTAGTAATCGACCCCATCCACTTCACCAGGACGCTTAGGCCGCGTGGTGTGGGTGATGATTCTTGGAATATCATAGTGGCTATTGAGATATTGGCTAACGGTCGTTTTGCCGGTTCCCGTAGCGCCGGTGATCACAATGACTCGCTTCATCGACAAATCCTCCATTTAATCTGTTTGCGCAGCGACTTTAGCCGCAATGTACTGATCCGCCCGCTTCATGAGGGCCTTTAAATTATCGTAGGTTAACCGATCAACAGCTTCATCAACCGCAAACCAGCCGGTATCACTGATCTCAATATCTTGCTTTTCGATGGTCACATCCGCTGGTACTTCACTCACAAAGAGGTGAACTTCCTTATGGTTGCCGTTTGGCAACTCATAGTGTAATTCATCGTGGTAGCTTGTATCCAAGGTGACGTGTAACTGGGTTTCCTCGCGAATTTCGCGCAATGCCGTTTCACTTAGATCCTCGTTACCTTCAACGTGCCCCTTAGGAAACCCCCAGAAGTCACTGGTTGCACTCTTCAATAATAGATACTCTGGTTGGTGATTCTTAACACGGTATACAACCGCTCCGCTGGCGACTTCAGTTGTCATGTGGTGGTCAGTCCTTTCAAAATTATTCGATAACGTCTATTGTAGCTTATTTTGAGGTAGTGTGCACCTTAGAGTGTGGAAAGAATCAGCGATTAACACCTAAAGGTCTTGCACTTTAGCTGCTCCTTACCACCCGCTATCTTACTTGACGCAATCTGCTTGCACAGCTAAGATAACACTAAGCATTTTTTAATCATTCTTTTATTCTTTGGAGGCATCATCTATGTCAATTAAGTCTCGTCTGTTTCGTCGTGAAAAAATCGACCGCTATCTAGAGACTGATAAGAAATTCGTCAAGACCATGTCGGCCGTCGATTTGATTTCGCTCGGTATCGGCGCCGTTATCGGGACCGGGATCTTCATTTTGCCCGGGACCGTTGCGGCTACCAAAGCTGGTCCCGGGATCATCCTATCGTTTGTGATTGCTGCAATTGTTTGTTCGACAGCGGCAATGTGTTACGCGGAGTTCGCTTCGGCGTTACCCGTTGCTGGGAGTGCCTACTCTTACGGGAACCTAGTTTATGGTGAAATCATCGGCTGGATCCTCGGTTGGGCGCTGATTCTGGAGTACGTGTTAGCCGTGGCAGCGGTGTCCAGTGCTTGGGGCGCGTATTTTAAATCCTTCCTGAGCGGCTTTGGCGTTAACGTGCCATCCGCCATCGTTGGGCCGTTTGATCCCGCTCACGGGTCATACGGGAACTGGATCGCCATTGCCATCGTCTTAGTGATTGCGCTGATGCTGGGTCACGGGGTCAAATCCTCTGTTCGGCTTAACAATATCATCGTGTTCGTTAAGATCGGCATCATCTTGTTGTTCGTTGTCGTTGGGGCCTTCTACATCAAGCCAACCAACTGGCACCCATTCATGCCATTTGGCAGCCACGGGGTCTTCGCTGGTGCATCAGCGGTCTTCTTTGCCTACCTCGGTTTCGATGCCGTCTCAAGTTCGGCGGCCGAAGTTAAGAACCCGAAGCGTAACATGCCAATCGGGATCATCGGCACGTTGATCATCGCAACCATCTTATACGTCTTAGTCTCGATCGTCTTAACTGGGATGATCAGCTACACGAAGTTAAACGTGGCTGACCCCGTTTCCTTCGCACTGCAAGTTGTTCACCAAAACTGGGCAGCTGGCATCATCGCATTGGGCGCGTTAGCCGGGATGTTTACGATGATGGTTACCATGATCTACAGTTCGTCACGGTTGATCTACTCAATCGGTCGTGATGGCCTGTTGCCAAAGTTCTTGGGTGAACTGGATCAACACGGGAGTCCAAAACACAGTTTAACAACGGTCACCATCGTCATCGCTATCATGGGTGGTTTCGTCCCACTGGATCAATTAACCAACTTGGTTAACATTGGGACGTTGATTGCCTTCCTGTTTGTCTCATTTGGGATCATCCCACTGCGAAAGAACAAGGACATCCAAAACCACCAAGGCTTCGAAGTGCCATTCTACCCAGTCTTGCCAATCGTGTCAGGGTTGTTGTGCCTCTTGATGTTGACGCAACTGCAAGCTGAAACGTGGATCGCTTCTGGGATTTGGTTTGTGTTTGGGTTGATTTTGTACTTCTCTTACGGGTTGAAGCATAGTCGATTGAATAATCCGGATAATGTGGAATAGAGTGCAGAACCAGGCGGTTAGAAGGTGGAGCATAAGGTAATTTAGACAGAAAGTCGTGGGTTTCGACTTTGTGTCTGAATTGCCTTATGTGCAACCTTCTGCCTGGTGGCGCACGTTTCGGCTCGAGGACAGTAACGAACCTCAGCTTCAAAATTTAACTACGCTAAAAAGCACCACTTATTCCTTAACCTAGGAAATAACGGTGGTGCTTTTTGGTTATTTGCTTTCATCGAGTGTCACTGGCAACGCTCATTACGCCTACGTAGTTTTCGGCGCCATTGATACTCTCGTTTTCCGCAGGTCAACACTATAGTGAAGTGTGTCAGCGTTGATTCATTCTGGCCACCGCGCCGAAACGTGTTCCAGAAAGCAAACCGCTATGGGTAAGGCACTTCAGACACAATCGTTCAAAAACCAAACGATTATGCCTGAAGTACCTTACCTACGCGGTCTGAACGCTTTCTTACACACTCTTTTACCTGGCCGCCGCGCTCTATCCCATCCTTCAACAACAACGGCGCCAAAATCGTACTCAACACAATCACCACGATCAGCTCTGAATACAAATTAGGATGCAATAATTTCGCTTGATACCCAATTTGGGCAATAATCAGCGCCATTTCACCTCTGGACACCATCCCAGCCCCCACAATGTAGGCGCTATGGAAGTTGAAGCCCAGTAATTTGGCACCCAAGCCCCCACCAATCAATTTCGACAGAATGGCGACGATCGTCATGCCCAGAATTAAACCCAGGTTCGACCAGAAATGATCAAAGCGCATTTCTAAGCCGACACTGACGAAGAAAATGGGGACGAAAAAGGCGTACCCGATTGGGGCGATGTTGGTTTCCACCTCTTCATGAGCGTTGGTTTGCGCCACCGCGATACCCGCGAAGAAGGCGCCGATAACTGCGCTTAACCCGGTTAAATCAGCTAAGTATGCCATGCCAAGGCAGATCACCAATGACATGATTGGCACCGCCTGTGGCACTGGTAAGCGCTCAAATAACTTGATCAGTACTGGCGCTACCCAGCGAATGATCACGAAGACCATCACAAAGTACGCTGCCTGTTCCGCTAAACTAATCGCCAAGTTTGGCGCGCCGGACTGCCCGCTTGAGAACATACTGACAAAGATACTCAAAATCAGCACTGCCATGATATCATCCACCACGGCCGCGCCCAAAATCGTCGCCCCCTCTTTAGAGTTCAACTTACCAAACTCTCGCAGCACTTCAACACTGATCGATACCGAGGTCGCCGCAAACACGATGCCCCAAAAGACGGCTCGTTCAAAGCTCTGATGCATCACGATACCATAGATGTAAAAACAAACCATCGGCACGATCACACCAAGGGTCGCGACACTGATAGCGGGTTTAAAATACCGCTTCAAGAGCTTCAAATCACTCTCCAGCCCCGCCATAAACATCAAAATAATCACGCCGATTTCTGAACCGACGTGCACCAATTCACCCGGTTGCAGCCAATTCAGCAGCGCTGGCCCAAGTAAAATGCCCACCAGTAACTGGCCAATCACACTGGGAATCCCAATTCGCTGACTTAACGCCCCAGCGATGGTCGTTGCAAATAAAATTAAGGCAATTTCGCCAAGATAGGTCACGTTGCACGCTCCTTTTATAAAAGTCTCCTACTAGTCTAACATGTGACAAACATCGGTGTCACCTCAAACGACTGCACGCATCCGCAGATTCGGTTGAACAACATGCTAATAAGCTCCCTCAATCACTAACTTCGCTTCAGCTCATATCACCTCTAACTGAGCAAAATTCCAAAGACATTTCACCACCGCGCCACCAACAAACGGCGGTATAATAAAAGACATCAACTCGACTTAATTAGGAGGTTACCATCCGTGAAACTCAACCAATTTGCCATTCAACCCACCGACTTCACCACAAAGGTCGCTGAATTGATTCGCCTTCACTTTATTACTCCAGATACCACTAGCCTGTCACCACAGGATTGCCTACACGAACTTCTCAAAAAAAGTTTTCCCGAAACGCACACCACTAGTGCTGCTGACACCAAACTCACAACCTTGATGGCTGACCCCGAGACCGACGCTTACCAACTCGTTACGAGTCAGACCGCCATCACTGCGCAAATGGTACTCAATTTAATTCTGCAACTCTTAGGTTTTGAAGCAGGTCGTGAATTTCAGCTCGCTGAGCCACAACAGTTAGCGGCAACGGTTCACTTACCAGTATTGCCTAAAACTGCACTTAGCACCGATGATCTACTGGATGCTTGGTATCAGCTACTCACGACTCGCACTACCAGCGGTCAAACGTTCCTCGACGAACTCGCTTCCCGTGGATATTTTCAACAACTGATTCACGATGCTAGTGTGGCGAAACCACTGTTCTTTAACGGCAAAGCCCAACCGGTATTTGACACTAATCAGCTCATCCGGGAAGTGGTCTACGTTGAATCGTCACAGGATACCGATGCTGATGGCCAACGCGACCTGTTGAAGGTTGAAATTACCCGGCCCGTTGAATCTAATACGCAAACCGTCCCCGTCCTGTACACCGCATCACCCTACAATCAAGGCACCAACGATGAAGCTGGTGAGGCGCTCACTCATGATGTGAACGTGCCGCTGACCGAAAAACCAGTTCAAGCGTCAACATTAACAGGCACCGCTTTACCTGAGCCAGCCATTCCAGCGCCGCGGGTTGCGCAGGGCACTGCCAACGTTACCGAAGAAACCTTTGGTAACACCTTCGATTACAGTCTCAACGACTACTTTCTCGCTCGGGGGTTCGCGGTGGTTTACGCCTCTGGCATTGGCACGAAGGATTCAGACGGTCTGCGGACAACCGGGGACGTTCAAGAGACCATTTCGACCACAGCGGTCATCGAATGGCTCAATGGTGATCGACCGGCATTTACCAACCGCACGGACCAGATTCAAATCGATGCTTGGTGGTCTAACCGCCACGTTGCGATGACGGGTCGCTCATACCTAGGTACCCTCGCAACTGCCGCCGCAACCACCGGCGTTCCCGGCCTCAAAACGATTATCTGTGAAGCCGGTATTTCAAGCTGGTACGACTACTACCGCGAAGGCGGTCTCGTCATTGCGCCCGGTGGTTTTCCAGGTGAAGATGCGGACGTGTTAGCCGAAGAAACTTTCTCGCGCCAAAAACAGGCTGGCGATTATCACCGCATCCAAGCTAAGTGGCAAGCTGCACTTAAAAAAATGACACAGGATCAAGACCGCGTTACCGGGAACTATAACGATTTCTGGGATGCGCGTAACTACCGCAAGGCTGCCACTAACATCAAAGCAGACGTCATGATCGTTCACGGCCTCAATGACTGGAACGTCAAACCCGCCAATGCCGAAAAGCTCTGGCGCTCAATTTCTGATTTACCCATCGCTAAAAAGCTCGTCCTTCACCAAGGCCCACACATCTACATCAACGATTTTCAATCGATCGACTTCACCGATATGGTCAACCTATGGCTTTCCCACGAGCTCTACGATTTGGACAACCACGCCGAAACGCTGTTGCCCGACGTGGTGATTCAAGATAACGCGACACCCGAAACCTGGACAGCCTTCTCGGATTGGGGTAACCCGGCTAACCCAACGCAAACGATCAAACTCACCGACTTCCAGCTGGAAAACCCATCGACGACCACTGCAACATTTGCTGACCAGTTACCGACCGACGTGTTCACCAACTATACGCACCACCTTGATCAGTGGCAAACCGACCTCATTGCGGCCAAATCACCACTGGCTGGTAACCGACTTCGATTCACGCTACCAGCTCAAACGAGTGATTTATTGCTTGATGGTTGCCCACAACTCACACTGCGAGTTGCCGTTGACCAACCAGTTGGCCTCATCAGTTGCCAATTAATTGATCTGGGTGATTTCAAACGGCTGACACCGCAACCCGGCACGCTTGATCGACAAGCCTACGATTTCGGTGATCATTTCCGTAAATCAGACCTCAGGGAATACCAGCTGGCTAAGCAAACCACGCCCTACCAGCTCATTTCCAGAGGTCACCTGAACCTGCAAAATCGCACGCAGTTGACCCAAGTCGACACTATTACACCCGGTGAATTTTATACCACCACACTGACGCTTCAGCCCACGCATTACCGACTCACCCCCGGTCATCAATTGGCGCTGATCGTTTACGCCACCGACATGGCCATGACCGTTCGCGGTAATCTTGACAGTCACTACACCGTTCAACTCGACGATAGCACACTCACCCTGCCGTATTTGACGAAATAGTCGCGTTGTTTTAGAAACGTGCTATCATAGAGATTAGTTAATTTTAGAAATGAGGGATTCCACATGAAACAAGGCACCACGATCATCACACTTGATAACGGCTACCATCTCTGGACCAACACTCAGGGCGAAGGCGACATTCACTTGCTTGCGCTACACGGTGGCCCTGGCGGCAACCACGAATACTGGGAAGATACTGCCCAACAATTAAAGAAGCAAGGCCTCAACGTCCAAGTTCACATGTACGACCAACTGGGCTCATGGTACTCTGACCAACCCGACTACAGTGATCCAGAAGTTGCAGCTAAATACCTGACTTACGACTACTTCTTGGATGAAGTCGAAGAAGTCCGTCAAAAGCTCGGCATCGACCACTTCTACCTCATCGGTCAATCATGGGGTGGCGCTTTGGTTCAAATGTACGCTGCTAAATACGGCGAACACTTGAAGGGGGCCATCATTTCATCCATGGTCGATAACATCGATGAATACGTGACCCACGTCAACCAAGTGCGTGAAGAAGCCCTTCCTGCTGACGCCGTGGCTTACATGAAAGAAAAGGAAGCCGCTGGCGAATGGGACGATGCCCAATACCAGAAGTACGTTGACGTGCTCAACGCCGGCTACGTTGACCGGAAGCAACCTAAAGCGATCTCTCACTTAATTCCAACGATGTCACGTCCCGTTTACAACGCCTTCCAAGGCGACAACGAGTTCGTCATCACTGGTAAGCTGAAGGAATGGCAATTCGAAAGTCACCTCAAGGACATCAAGGTGCCAACTGTTGACCTTCGGCGAACACGAAACCATGCCAATCGCCACTGCTAAGCGCATGGCCACTGAAATTCCAAACGCCCGCCTCGTTACCACCCCAGAAGGCGGTCACCACCACATGATCGATAACGCCCCTGTCTACTACGACCACCTCGCAACGTTCATCCGCGACGTGGAAGCCGGTAAGGCGCTTTAATCACATTGTTACTCAAAAGGACTGCCAGTTCGTTGGCAGTCCTTTTTTTGCTGTCGTTTGTGTCCAGTGTAAGCGTGTTTAGTTTGTGAAGTACGGTGATTCTGGTTTTCTGATTGTGGGAGGATGCCGCGGGAAG
>NZ_BBAD01000076.1 GCF_001311075.1 Secundilactobacillus similis DSM 23365 = JCM 2765 | reverse complement strand
ACTGTTGGCAACCAGAATCTCTGACTATCACATTCTGAAGCTGACGAAACTGTGTGATGACAACGCTGGACGATAACTCGACAACTGCAGACGCACTTGTGGTCAATGTTCAGTAACCGCAATGGAACAACGATTGTGTGATGTGAAAACGTATCAGTTGAACATCGTTATGCTAACCAGATATGCTACATTGCCGTCAAAAGCACTTTGAGATGTTCTACGATAGTACCGAATTACGTCAATGTGAGATTTCGGTGGGCGGCTAGGTGGATGCTGTGTCGCGATAATTGGTGGTTGTTGACGAACTTCCAACAACCGCCAATTATCGGGGACGAATTGAAGACTCGTACGGGTTTTGCGAGTCTTCAATTCGAGGCTTGAGACCGCCCTTTGGCTCAAGCCGGCCCCACAGCAGGAACCTAGCCGACTACCGGAATCGGCAGCTTAAACAAATCACCGCATTTCACAAACTGAACAGCAGAATGCTTACGCTGGACACAAGCGACAGTCACCTAAACTCGATAAAATCCAAGCGGATGGATCGTATAAAGCTCCGACATCAAGTCCAGCGTTTTAAAGAGAATGTGCTGTTGAGCAAAGGTGCCCGAAATTTCAATGTAAAAGGCGTAGATCCCGATTTGCTGCCGAGTTGGTAGGGACATAATGGTTACTAAGTTTAAATGAGTCGCCGCCAACTGTGACAAAATTTGTTGTAAGACCCCAACTTCTTCAGTAGGTGGGGTGACGAACATCGGAAATTTGAAGGTGGCTGATGGGTCCATTGGCGCAGTTGGTTCAATCAAGGAAGTCGGTTGTTTCTTGAAAATAATGAATCGCGTGGCGTTATCGGTTTGATCTGCCACGTTGTCCTGCATTAACGGGAAGTCTTGCACAGCCATTTGGGATTGTGGAATGATGGCCGCATCACCGGGCTCGCCCGCCTGCAATTTTTCAACGGAAACCATGTTGCTGGACGTGGTGATAATTTGGACATCGGGTAGACTGTTCAGTAATTTCTGGCACTGACCTTCCGTTTTAAACTGCACGTAAATTCGTTTGATGTCGCTTAACTGATCTGCCTTTGCGGCTAAGCCAAAGTTAACGGGAACGGTAACTTCGCCAATTTCATCAATATCAGAGGTTTGAAGGCGTTGAAGCGTGGCTAACACGAAACCATCGAGTTGATTTTCCAAGGGCAGTAAGCCGATGCCATCTGGGGTAACAGCTTGGTACACTTGATCAAAGGTGGCGTGGTAATCAATTTCAATGTTATCAATGGGATGTTGTTTGAGATAGGCTTTGGCAGCAGCATCGGCAAAGGTACCGGCTGGGCCGAGAACGGAGAATTTCATTGGACCGCTTCCTTTTCGAGAGAGTTGTTAAGTCGATTATGGGTGCTAATGAGAACGGTGTCAATATGGGGAATGGGCCAGTTATTAAGTTGTGCACAAGCAAAATACTACCCGACTTGGTCGAAGTGTGGGAAACTAATAATAAGTAAGAACAAGAGAGGATGATTAGTATGACAACCATTATGATCGAACCAGCCGTGCAAGAACGGTTAAAGCAACACATGAACCCTGGTGACCACTTAATTTTAGACTTTGATGACGGCGTTGGTCGGTATTCCAAAGTGGGGGTCTGCTCGTTAGACGTTAGTTTTCGGCTGTTGATTGTTGCTGACGACACGCTGGATTCGGTATACGATACGACATTAGATAGTCCTTTGGGTAAAATTTGGATCAAGGGCTACGCGGCAAACTTTGTCGATGAAGTACCGAAGTTAAGCCTGAACAAGTTTGGCCTCATCGCACTGACGACGGCGACTGGCACCGTAGATAGTAACGTTGCCGTACTGGATCATCCACAAGTTGTGGCGGAATAAGTCAGAAAGACGCTAAGGAACTCTGGTTGGAGCTCCTTAGCGTCTTTTTAATTACTTAAAATACCGCCGAATCGTTTCCTCAAAAATCGCAATAAATTGTTCGTAAATGGGTAACTCAACATATTCGTCAATCTGGTGGGCAGTCATGTTGCCGGGACCGAAGACAGTTACAGCCATTTGGGGGTTAGCTCGAATCAATTCCGAAGCGTCAGTCCCAGCAGCCGACCCACCGATGGGCAGGTGCTGCTGGAGGTGATGTTCACCAACTTCACGAAGAATTTGGATCAATTTATCGTTAGGGTCGCTTGCCACGGGGAGTTTGTCGCCCAAGAGGTTCAAGGTCAACTGACAGCCACCTAAGGCATTTTGCGCCTGAATCAAGTCGTTTAAGTGGGCGAGAATGTCTTCGTTTGGGACTTCTGGGACCGTGCGCACCTTCATGAATAGTTCAGCTTGGGATGGCACGGAGTTTAACTGTTGGCCCCCCGTGAACTTGGTGACGACCGGAATCGTTCGACCCAGTACCGGGTTAGCGGCGGTGAGGGTTTGGAAGTAGGCGGTTTGTTGTTGATAGTAGGTCATGAGCGCGTCAATGGCGTTGAGTCCCAGCTCTGGTGTTGAGCTGTGCGCCGCCTTGCCCTTCGCTTGGACGGCGTAAGTAAGGGAACCCTTGTGCGCAAAGTTGAGGACAAATTGCTCAGCCGCATGGTTTTGGGGAAGCAGCGCTTGAATCTGTTCCTCAGAAAAGCGTAACGGATTAGCAGGCGGCGTTTGTTTGAGCCAGTCGACCGGAACGCTGCTGGGTTCAGCAGTAACTAAAGCGGTCACGTCATCAACGTAGCCGTGTTGGGCAAAATACTGCGCTCCCTGCATATGATTCGTGCTACTAGACTCTTCACCCACGGTCGCCAGTAAGCGGACGCGACCGTGAAAATCAGGATCATTAGCTAAGGTGATCATCGTTAAAATTTCAGCGGTGAGGCCAGCCTTCATATCACTGGTACCGCGACCGTACATGCGCTGATCGATGATTTCAGCGCCAAGCGGGTCATGATGCCACTTATTTTGGTCACCTAAAGCGACAACGTCTTGGTGGCCTTCTAACGCAAAAACGGGTCCTTCGGTTGGGCCAATCTCAGCAACCACGTTGTGACGGCCGGGTTCAACTGCTAACAATTGGTGGCGAATATGGTGCTGGGTGAGGTAGTCGTCTAAAAAGGTAGCGGTGCGGTCTTCATGACCACCTACCGTATCAAGTTGAATCAACTGTGTCAGTAAGTCTAACTGCTGTGCATCAAGCAAAACAATCACGTTCCTTTATTAAAATTCGCGGCGTTAAGCGCGTCCCGTAGCGATAAAAATCGGAAAACAGGTCATGATCACGGGTCTCCGAGTTGACAATCAAATTTAAATGAGTAAAATATTAGAAAAAGATTAGAATATTTAATCGTTATTATAGTATTTATTCGCAACAACCGCAACTAACGGGTTGCAGGAGCGAAACTAATAAAAAGGGTGATTCATTTTGGCAGAGCAGACATTGGTTCCAACGGACGTCGAAGCGCAGATGCAGGCGCTTTTTAGAAAACTGCATCAACATCCAGAGTTAGCTGACGAAGAACACTGGACGACCCAGCAAATCAAGTCAGTTCTTGCAGATCTACATATTACCGTTCAAGATTATGGGTTAAATACGGGTGTTGTCGCCGAAATCGTCGGTGACGCACAGGGGCCAACGGTGGCCTTGCGGGCGGACATTGACGCGTTACCATTACAGGAAGAAACGGATTTGCCATACAAATCCCAAATTGACGGCGTTGCCCATTCTTGCGGACATGATTTTCACACGACTGCCTTATTGGGAGCAGCAGCGATGCTACAGGCAGAACATGATCAGCTTCCGGGCAAAGTTCGCTTATTATTTGAGCCCGGCGAAGAACGACATACGGGTGCGAAGGCGATGATCAAGGTCGGTGTGCTCCAAGATGTGAAGGCCATTTTTGGGATGCATAATATGCCCCAGATTCCGGTTGGAACGGTAGGGGTCAAAGTTGGTAAGTTGATGGCGTCTAACGATAATTTCCAAGTGACGATTAAGGGACGGGGATCGCATGCCGCAATGCCGCACACTGGCCGTGATCCATTGGTGGCGACTTCGGCAATTGTTTTGATGCTCCAAACGATTGTCAGTCGCAATATTGACCCAGCTGAACGGGTCGTGTTGACCGTGGGGCAGATCACCGGAGGCCATGCGAATAACGTGATTCCGGATGACTGCTTCTTCCGTGGTACGATTCGCTGTTTCTCGAGTGAAAGCCGGGCACTGGCTAAGCAGCGGTTTAACGAGTTAGTGAGCCAAACGGCCTTAGCTTACGGTCAAACGGCGGACATTGAATGGGATCAAGGGCCAGCGCCAGTCAACAACGATGCTGAAGTTACCGAATTGGTGAGCCAACAAGCGAAGCAGTTTATGACGGTCGCACCCGCTAAGCCAACGAACGCGGATGACGACTTCGCTAGTTTCGAAGAGCACGTTCCGGGATGCTACGCCTTCATGGGCAGCAAGGGGAACGCAACGTTGCACCATTCAGACTTCATTGCGGATCCGGCGGGCTTAAAATACGCGGCTAAACTTCACGAAACTGTCGCCAAAGCACTTCTGAAACGTGAAGTTGAGCGCTAATCGGGTCTATAATATAAAAGAAACAGAACTGATCTGACAGGATTTTAATGACAGAAAAGGGTGACCAGGGCGCTGTTCTGGCACCTTTTTTGGTCGAAATCGGTCAGAGACTACATATTTAATGGGAGGAATTCAATTGAAATTTCCAGAATCGAACGTTCTACAGCATTTACCAAAACAGTTTTTTGCCAGCTTAGTTGCGAAGGCCAACGCCAAAGCGGCTCTGGTGCGGATGTGATTAACTTGGGTCAGGGAAACCCAGATCAACCAACGCCGGACTTTATCGTGAAAGCCATGCAAGAAGCAACGGCTAACCCAGCAACGCACAAATACTCTCAATTTCGCGGGATGCCGAATTTAAAACAGGCCGCCGCTGATTTTTACCAACGCGAATACGGCGTGACGTTGGATCCAGAAACCGAAATCGCCATTCTGGGTGGTTCTAAGATTGGTTTGGTTGAACTGCCATTTGCGTTGCTAAACCCGGGAGACACGATGTTGTTGCCGGATCCTGCTATCCTGATTACATGTCTGGCGTTGCGTTAGCACAGGTCAATTTGGAACTGATGACGTTAAAGGCAGCTAATCAGTATTTGCCAAAATACGCGGACTTAGATCCGCAAGTAGTTGAGCAGGCGAAGTTGATGTACCTCAACTATCCGAACAACCCAACCGGCGCCGTTGCAACCCCGGACTTCTACGCTGAGACAGTGAAGTTTGCGCAGGATCACCACATTGGCGTGGTCCAAGACTTTGCCTATGGTGCTTTAGGGTTTGACGGCAACGCCCAGTCAGCTTCCTCCAGACCCCAGGGGCCAAGAACGTCGGTATCGAAATGTACACTTTATCCAAATCCTTCAACATGGCTGGTTGGCGAATCGGGTTTGCGGCGGGGAATGCCGACATGATTGAAGCCATTAACTTGATTCAAGACCACTTATTCGTGAGCGTCTTCCCGGCAATTCAAGACGCAGCGGTTGCGGCTTTGAACAGTGATCAATCCAGCGTTAAGTCGCTGGTGGCACTGTATCAACGGCGTCGAGACCAGTTCTATGCCGCCGCTCGCAAAATTGGCTGGGAACCATACCCATCCGGTGGTTCCTTCTACGCTTGGATGCCAGTTCCCGCTGGTTACACTGCCGAAAGCTTTGCGGATCTATTGCTCGATAAAGCCGCAGTCGTTGTAGCGCCTGGGACTGGTTTCGGCGCAGCGGGTGAAGGTACGTCCGCGTGGGGTTGCTGATTGACGAACCACGCTTTACGGAGGCTTGTGAGCGGATTGCAAAGTTGAATTTGTTTTAGGTTACGTTTGTGTCCAGCATAAGCATCATTGATGTGAGTTTGTGAAATGTGATTTGTGTGAACTGACGATCCCGGTCAGCGACTAGGTTCCAGCTGTGGGGCCGGCCCGAGCCAAAGAGCGGTCTCAGTCCTCAAATTGAAGCCACGCCAAAAAACGTGCGAGTCTTCAATTTGTCCCCGATAATTGGCGGTTGTTGGAAGTTCGTCAACAACCACCAATTATCGCGACACAGCTTCCACCTAGTCGCTGACCGGAATCTCATATTGCGCAATTCGGCACTATCGCAGAACATCTCAAAATGCGCTGGACACAAGTGTAAGTCAAAAACTCAGATTCCTTATACGACAAAAAACGGACCGCCAAATTGGCAGTCCGTTTTTAAATGTGATTAAACTGAGAACAAAGGATTATTTCCGGTTAACATGTAGGAAGACGGCACCCATGCCTTTGTCGAAGGTGGCTTTCCAGTCACCCTTAGTCAAGGATTCTGGTAACAAGAAGGTTCCGCTAGAAACGCGTTGACCAGCCTTGAGTGGCATGCCTTGGTCTTCGAGTTTCTTGACGAGCCATTGAAGCGAGTTCAGTGGGTTGCCGAGAACTTCGGATGAAGCACCGTCCTTAAGCTTCTTACCGTCATGGAAGAGTTCGCAGTGAACGTCGGCGAGGTCGTCAGGAGCGTTGAAGAGTTTGTCGGTATCCATTTCTTCACCGTAGACCACGTAACCACCAACGGCTGCGTCAGACATGACCATGTATTTTGATAAACTTGGGAACCAGTCACTGAAACGTGAATCTGGGACTTCGACTGCGGCAGCAACTTGGGTCTTGTGGAAGAGGTCGTCTAAGGAATCGGTGCTCTTGAGATCTTCCTTGGCGGTAAACATCATTTCAACTTCGGCAAGTGGTTCCATGACATCGTTGGCCTCAACGGTGTGCGCTGATTTAACGAAGTGACTCTTCAATTGCGCACCGTAAAGGGGACAGTCGGAATCAAACATGTCTTGGGTTTGCTTGCTGGTTAGTGAAACTTTGTAGCCACCGACTTCTTCGTTCTTAAGTTCGGTCAAACGGCGTTGAACACGGTATGAAGCGGCTTCGTCACTGACAACGCCTTTGAAATCTTCTTCCTTCAATGGCTTGTGGGTGGTGTAGGCGTTAAATAACGCGTCGGCTAACTTAGTTTCGGTTTCTGATAAAGTTTGGTTGCTTAATAATTGTTCACTCATGGGCGAGACCTCCAAATAATATGTGTAATATGTGATATTCAATTAAAACTATGTGCTGAATCAATATGTGTTATTACTATGTGTGACGGTATCATGACCGCCGATATGTGATGCTATGTGAGAAATCATCTGTTGACGCAATAAGTGTTGGTGCTATGTGATGTTGCTAATATGTGTCCCGCCAATTGTTGGTGGGTTCAACGAGAAATTGCACTTCATTGACGCTATGTGTTGAAACTAATATGTGTTGAATCTGAGAAATCTGAATGTCGCTTGAATCATCTGACGCCATAATGCCAACTTCCAATCGTCCTCACCACCTTTAATGTCTGATTAATTTAAATTCAGGAAACGAAAAAGCGCCCGTACTCGCAACTGCTTGCGAATAAGGACGCTTTCACGTGGTACCACCTTAGTTTATAACTTCATTGCTGAAATTACCTCTCACGTACGGCATTACTGCGATACGCTTGGCACGATAATGGGTGCACCCAATGTGTTCTACTTCGGCATGGCCGGTTTGACACACAGCTCGGAGATGATCATCGTCTACGCTCGTCATTGCCTTCCACCAGCCGGCAACTCTCTTGATCCGAAACGAAGTTGATGTTTCTCGTCAACGCTTTTCATCTGAATTTAATGATTGGTATCAATTTACACCCAGCTGGGGGAGGTGTCAACAGGTTAATGGCAAAAAAATGAGAAAATGAGAACTTTTACTGGGGATGTGGTTGATGTGGCGGGGTTTTTGAGAAGTAAAATTTTTTGAGATTATTTTTTTCAACGTTCAGGGTGAGGTTAACGGTTAAGCGGGAGGGAATGTTGAATTGAAAATTAAGAAAAGGTGATTTGCTTGATAAGGATTGAATTGAACTTCTTAACTCACAAGTAGATGTCGATTTTATTCAGTTTCGAGACTGTTATCTAGCCTAAACGCCAATAGGTTCCAAGCTTCGCTGAGTCGCGAGGAAAAACGCAGGTCCCGCCAGATAAGGGTATGGTAACGTAGACACCAAAAAACGGCATCCACGTTACCATGACCTTATCTTCTGGGACCTAACCGCGTTTTTCCTCGCTCTCAACCTCTTCCAATGGTATACTTTGGGCTAAACGAACTAACAATAATAAAGTGAGGAATCGCTCGTGAAACTTTCAAAATTTCTGTTAGGAACCGCAGTGGGGTTAGCAGCTGGTGTTGCCGCACTGTACTACAAACAACGCACCGTTGAAGCGCCAGCTCGTCGGAATAATACCCGTGTTTTTGATGATTTTTCAGCAGTTGATTTAGATGAATTTGGTGACCAACTCAGTGTTGCGGCAGCTGATCCCAAGGCGCTAGTTTTAGCCCAACCAGACGAAAAATACGTGTTGGAAGGTCGGCTAACCACACCAGAGTTTGAGTTACCCGCCTTTAAAGACCTAGTCGTTTCGTGGAATGCGTTAACTCCCGTTGGAACCGAAGTTGAAGTTTCCGCTCGGGTCAACGTTTCTGGCCACTGGTCCAAGTGGCACAGTTGGGGCCGTTGGTCAACGAATCAGTTGAGCGGCAGTGTTGCCAACGATGTTGAGGATAGTTTAGCTGGCATCGATACGGATACCTTGACGGTGAAGACCGGTGTGGCAACACGGGCCCAGTTAAGTATCCGACTTCGGTCAAATGACCAGCGGCAGACGCCGGTCTTAAAATTGTTGGCAGCTAGTATGAAGCCCGTTAAAACGGATCTGATGGTGGATGATCAAACGGTTGAAGTTGACCGGGTAATTTCAGCGCCGGCTTATTCTCAAGAAATTCGCGATCCTAAGTTGGCGCCTGGTATCTGCAGTCCAACCACGATTTCGATGGCAGTCAACCGGCAAAATGCTGATATTTTACCAGAAGAAGCGGCACTGCGGAACTACGATACGACTTATGATGGGTTTGGTAATTGGTCGTTTAGTACTGCCATGGCTGGTAGTTTGGGCTACCGGGCGTATACCGCGTTCACCAATCTGGATGGTCTTCGTCGCGAAATTGCGAAGGGTTTTCCGGTGGGGGTCAGTGTTCAATATACCAATGATCCAAATAACGGGAAACTCCCTTACGTTAAACAGGCACCAGGGGACACTTATGGTCATTTACTACTAGTAACCGGATTTACCAAACTGAATGGCGTTGATATGGTGGCGGTTAACGATTCTTATGCTGATCATGATGATGAGGCTAAGCGTTTTTACCGACTGGATCAATTCAGTGAGGCTTGGCATTCACGAGTGGCCTACTTTGTGGGCGCTAACTATGATGGTTACGACCGGTTGGCTCAACCAAGTCGGGTAACGGTTGATCTAGCACCAGATGCGACGCACCGGTATTTTTCAGTTAACCTGCATGAACAACGATTACCAATTACTAAAGAAATGATCACCCAGTCGAAGCCGTTTACTTTGGCGTCAACGACGGTGGCGGTCACGACTGACGGTGGTGATCCGGTGGCAACCACTGCTCAGCAACAGTTTGAGTATGCGGATGTCGATGACGAAGGCCGGTTGGCAATTGACGTTGATGCCATTAAGGCTGCCAATCCAGCCGCAACGGAAGTTACCGTCTACATCGCGCGGCTTGCGCAACCAACCCTTGTCGGAACCATTCCGCTGGTAACCAGTCATGATCCGGAATAGGTACCCGCATTAGTTGGTAACTATACGGTTGCTGATCGTCCGAATGACACGGCGTTGCACTACATCGTGATCCACGCCACTGAATTATCGTATCCGGAGACGGTGACGCGGTTTCAGACGGCTCATCAGGTTAGCGCGCACGCGGTGTTGCGTGGGTCGGATGGTTTAGTAACGGAGATGGTGGCGCCTAAGAACATTGCTTGGCACGCCGGTAACTGGGACATGAACGTTCGGTCGCTGGGCATTGAACAGGAAGCCTTTGAACACGATGCGTCATCGTTTACGGCACCGATGTTGCGGTCGCTGGCGGAATTGATTTTAACGTGGTCACGAAAATACGCGATTCCGCTTGATCGTGCGCACATCATTGGCCACGACAACGTGCCGGGACGAACATCTGCTGATCAGCTTGCGATGCACCGGGATCCAGGTAAGTTGTTTGATTGGCAACGCTTATTCGACTTGCTGGGCATCGCAACACCACGGATTCGAGAACCGCAAGTTGGGGCTGCCGTTGAAGTCGTTGCGAATGTGACCTCGGTCTATGTGTCACCAACAACTGATAGCGCGTTGATTGTACCAACAGATCAGCCGGCTTGGCAGCATCAGGTTAGTTTTGGGCAGCAGTTTGTCTGCGCGGCCCAACAGGATGGCTGGACGGCAATTTGGTACGGTGGCCAAATCGGTTGGGTGAAAAATCCGGCTAATCAGGTGTTAACGCAGGTCCCGGCCGATATTTGGCAAACCGATGCTGAAATGACTGAGATTTATGGCACCACGCAACCAGATGCTGAACCGCTAACAACGGTTGCGGCGGGTGAACAGTACGTCATTGGCCAACGGTTAACAGGGTTGCAAACCAGTGAGGTTGCGGGCCGGTTTCAAGCTCAGCCAACGGTAACCCAATTTAACCAGATTTGGTTCAACCACCGTCTAGCTTACGTTCGCGCATAATGATTGAATGACAAGATTCATTTTCCAAGATGGAGAATGAATCTTTTTTTGTACGGAAAATCATTAATATACATAAAATGCATATATTCATTACGGATGAACGGTAAATTTTAAGCAGTATTCTTGACATAAACCTTTTGATATAAGTAGTTAAGCCTAATACCGAGGCTGAAAGTTGCTTCGCCAAGACTATTCACGAAATTTTACAAAAAAATTCACATTTTTCCCATATTCTGTTAATATTATTTGGTTACACTTAAAGTATAAATAAAGAATAAGTTGCATAAATTGACGCCGAGTTGCCGATAGTCTCGAAAACGATCCGTTAACCAATGACACATATTCAGCACCCTTAAAAGGAGGGAAACGTTATGGCAACCCAGACTAAAAAAATCAACGGTCTCTCATTGACCGCCTTAGTGATCACCACCGCAATCGGTTCCGGCATTTTTGCCCTAAGTAGCGACCTTGCCACGGCTGCTTCTCCCGGTGCCGCGATCCTCTCCTGGCTGATCGTTGGTTTCGGAATCTTGATGTTGGCGGCCTGTTTTAATAATTTATTGAATAAACGCTCTGATTTGGAAGGTATTTTTTCATATGGGCGGGCTGGGTTTGGTCCCTTCGTTGGCTTTATCAGTGGCTGGGGGTACTGGATGTCAGCCTGGTTAGGCAACGTGGCCTTTTCAACGGTCTGTATGAGCGCGCTGGGGTACTTCTTTCCGGTACTTCATAACACCAATAGTCCCTTTACGGTGGCCGTTGCCAGTTTATTCGCGTGGTCACTGACGTTCCTCGTTAACCGTGGCGTGGAAAGTGCGGCGATGGTCAATGCGATCATTACGATCTGTAAACTGATTCCGATTTTTACCTTCATCATCGTCGCCGCAATTGTTTTTGACGGTCACATCTTTACTGCTCAGTTCTGGGGCAACATGACCGGGCCAATGTCGGCCAGTGTTGTGGGGCATCAAATCAAGAACTCCCTGATGGTCATGATGTGGGTGTTTGTTGGGATCGAAGGCGCAACGGTGCTGTCATCCCGGGCGAAGAGTCGGCGGACGGCAGGAACGGCAACAATCGTTGGTGTGAGCTGTCTGTTGGTCATTTACATCTTAGCTTCGATTTTACCCTATGGTTACATGACCCGGACGCAGTTAGCTGGGCTAAAGCAGCCCGCCATGGTCTACATTTTTGAACAAATGGTTGGTCCGTGGGGCGGTGCCTTCATTAGTATCGGCCTGTTCATTTCAGTTGTTGGCGCCTGGCTTTCTTGGACGATGCTACCGGCGGAAACCATGAGTTTGATGGCGAAACAGGGTTTGTTACCGAAACGATTTGCGAAAACCAACCGTCACGGAGCGCCAACGTTGGCGTTAATGACGACCGCCTGCATGGTTCAAGGATTCATGATCATGTTGATATTCGCGGAACGGGCTTATGAATTTGCCTACAGTTTATGTACTGCCTCCATCGTGGTGTGTTACATCATCGTTGCCGCGTACCAGATCAAATACTCGTGGCAGCATCGTCACGAACGTGGTAATCGGCTACAGCTATTGATTGGCTTGGCAGCACTGACCTTCCAACTCGTTGGCATCAGCTTAGCCGGATTGCAGTACCTGTTCATCTGTCTCATTGTTTACGTACCGGGAATTATTCTTTACATGATGACCCGGAAACGTGACGTTGGCCGCTTCCTCACTAAGTTGGAGTGGTCGGCTACGATTCTGATTTGTAGCGGTGCCGTTTTGACTGTAACGTTGCTGTTGATGGGACGGTTGTCAATCTAAATAATGCTTTATCGAACGCGTTCACTGTAATTCGGTGAACGCGTTTTTCTGTTGTCGTTTGTGTCCGGCGTAAGTGTGCGGAGCGAGACGGGTTGAGAGCGTAGTGTAATGGCACTTCGGTGAAAGCGCCCGGGCTTGGCGGTTTTATCGAAGTACCATTACATGCAGCTCTCAGTCTCGCGCAGCACGACCCGATGAAGTCTGGAAGCCTATCTGGCCATTCGGCGTGGTGGCCAGAAAGCGCGTGGTTGACAAGCTTCTGTAACTTCAGGAACCCTGAAAACAACAGCTTAAGTGACGCCGAATTTTGTAGCCTGAACGGGCGCTTTTCAGTGCGGCTTTGGCGGCGAAGCGACGATAAACAGCCGTCACTCAAATCAAACCCAACATTTACGTTGAACACAAAAAATCGCCCAAACAGATAATTAATTGTTAAGTTAATTCCACCTAAAACGCCGGTGTAGCACCATTTCAACGAACTATAAATTACAACCACATTGCAAAAAGATGTCGCGCAACTGAATGTTAATCAGGATGCAAGTCCGGCGTAACGTTGTCGTTATATTTTGAGCGTAATGTGGAAACTGTTAAGTAGGGGAAGTTAAATTGCCTTCAGTAAGAACTTGCTGATAAGTGGGGTGAAAAGCACAAGGGAGTGTTTGATGTGCATCACTGGCAACAACTGAAAACGGGTTTGTTAATGGTCCTTAGTTTAGGGTTATTTGTCGTTGGGTTCGGGGTTTCCGCGCATGCGGCGACAACGGCCACGATTGTCAGTCAAAGTAGCATGACGCCAACGACTTACGTTCGGAAGGCGGCTACTGGCTGGACCTATAATTTGGACACGAGTGGCAGTACCGTCACATTTGGTGCGAAAAGTCACTATTTAGCTAATTATCCTAGCACTACTTGGGAAGCAACCAAGAAGATGACCCTGAAGAAAAACGGGGCCAATTACCTGTACTACTACATTTCCAACGTGGGCAACACGGTTCACGGCTGGATCTTGCACGGGTACCTCAAGGCGGGTGCGACAACCGCAACCGTTGTGGGAATGGCCAAGAAGGAACTGGGCAAACCATACAGCTATGGTGGGAACGGTCCCAGTGCGTTTGATTGTTCCGGCCTAACGACGTATGTTTATAAAAATGCCGCCGACAAGACCCTGCCACGAACCGCGCAAGCGCAATATAACACTTACGCGCACGTTAGCAGCAGTAACCTCAAACAGGGGGATTTAGCCTTCTTCGGTGGCAGTACCTCAAGCATTTCTCACGTGGGCATCTACGTGGGTGACGGCAAGATGATCGATGCGCAAAACTATGGCGTGATCACGGAAGCAATTTCGGCACCGTGGTGGCACTTAGTGGGTTATGCACGACCAATGTCGTTATCTTAGGAGGTGCAGCGATGTTTAACCAACAAGTTGTAAAATTTGGTGTCCGTTGTCTCCTGGCAGCGGTGACGCTAATGGCTGGTGTTGGCGCGTTGAATCAAACCGCCCACGCAGCAACGATGGGTACGTCGATTCCAGATTTATCAGAATGGCAGGGCGCGTTAACGGCAACCGAAGTTCAAAATTTGAAAAAAACCGTGCCGTTCGTGATTCTGCGAGTGCAGTACGGCAGCGACTACAAGGACAAGGACTTCGCCGCCAATGTGGCTTTGTGTGAAAAATATGGACTGGAATACGGCGTGTACTCCTTTAGCCAATATTCAAGTACGTCCGATGCCAAAATCGAAGCTAAGGATTTGTATACGCGGGCCCCTAACGCTGACTTTTACGTCAACGATTACGAGGACCAAACTGTTTCAAGCGGGACGACGAATAGCGCAACGGCAGCGTGGTACAGCGAATTACGATCCAAAGCACCGCATAAACGAATCCTATTCTATTCCTATCAAAGCTTCGCCAACGAGTACGCCGCAACCGCAATGACCAAGTACGATGGGTACTGGTTAGCGGCCTATCAATCCGCTGAACCAACGGTGGCGCACGTGTTATGGCAGTACACCGATAGTTACTACGCCTCAGCGCTGAACCAGAACGTGGATGCCAGCAAGAAACACGGTAAAAACAAGAGCTGGTTCCTGTCATCGAGAGCCATCAGTTTCAACAAAACGGTAACGGTCAAGAAGGCGGGTTACACCATTTGGCGCAGCCTGGCTTGGACCAAGACCAACGGCACCACGAAGACCGGGACAACGTATACGGCGAAATACTACTATAACCACTTCAATAGATCAACGTACTATTCGTTGTATCAAAACGGCAAGTGGGTCGGTTACGTCAATAAGAACGCAATGACGGTTGAGTAGAGGTGAAGAAAATGAATAAGAAACGATTATGGTTACTTGGTGGGTTATTGGCAACGGGATTAGTTGCGACAGTGTTAGTGAATAGTCCGCTCACGAAAATTCACGGTGATGCAACCCCAACGACCGCTCAATTGTCAGTGCCCAATCAAGTGAAGACAAGCACCCAAACTGCGGCAGTGGATCAAGTTTCTGGGACTTCAAGCAATGCGAAAGTTACCTATCAAACGGCTGGGCAATCAGCCACCACGGCAACTTATCAACAAAAAACAACTGCCACTCAGTCGAAAGCAGCGAAGCAGGTTGCCACCCAAGATCACAGCGGTGAGACGGTCAAACTAACCGACGGCACGACTGCTAAAGAACAGGGGGTCATGGGGCACGTCTATGTGACCTGGCAAAAAGGTAACTGGTCCGTGACAGCAGTGACGGATACGACCCAATTGTTACATACCGAACCTACCACGTTGGCGTCACAGGTGAACAAGCAACTGAAACAAAACGATATTACGACCTAATCAGTGGCAAAGGGTGCCGTTACCGTGTATTCGACAACGCAAGCTACCCCAGCTAATCAAATTAGTTGGCAAAATCAACAGAATAAGAAACAAGTCGCAACTGTTACTGGTCAACAGGCTGGGACGGTGTATCAGATTGCCAAATCGGCTGTTGCTGATTAACGATTATTCACTAAAAAGGAACTCATCGTTTGCGGTGAGTTCCTTTTTGCTTACGCTTGTGTCCAGCGACAGTGTTCGCTGCTTGTGAATTTTGACCTCGTTAGCGCGTTAATCATGGGTGATATTGTGGGCACAG
>NZ_BBAD01000075.1 GCF_001311075.1 Secundilactobacillus similis DSM 23365 = JCM 2765 | reverse complement strand
AATTGGCGGTTGTTGGCGACTTCCCAACAACCGCCAATTATCGGGGACGAATTTCAGACTCGCATGGGTTTTGGCGAGGCTGAAATTCGAGGCCTGAGACCGCTCTTCGGCTCAGGCCGGCCCCACAGCAGGAACCTAGCCGCTTACCGGAATCGACAGTTCAAGCAAATCATATTTCACAAACTCACATCAATGATGCTTACGCTGGACACAAACGACAGTAAAAAACGATGACGCATCTCAATCAAGAGAAGCATCATCGTTTTTTATTGTAAAAGTAAATTACCGTGACCAATCAATCGCACTTTGGTCATTTAAAATGTTATCGATTTCGGCCAATTCATCCGCCGTGAAGTCAAGGTGGTTCAACGCTTTGACGTTGTCTAGCAGTTGCTCAGGCCGACTGGCACCAACCAGAACACAGGCCAGTTCGGGTTCGCGGAGGTTCCAAGCCAGTGCCATTTCGGCAAGGGTTTGGCCGCGAGATTCGGCGACTTCGTTTAAGGCGCGGACTGTTTTGAGGGTTTGCTTGACCTGTTTGGGCTGGAGGAAGGGACTGGTTGACTTAGCAGCCCGGGAATTATCGGGGATGCCGTTGAGGTATTTGTCAGTTAACAGGCCCTGACACAGTGAGCTAAAGCCCACGGCAGCCTTGTGTTCTCGCTTCAAGACGGGAAACAGGTCACTTTCGATTTGACGGTTGAACATGTTGTAGCGGGGTTGGTGAATCACGAACGGCGTGTGCATGTCCTTGAAGCAGTCAATGATGGCTGCTGTTTGAGCGCCACTGTAGTTTGAAATGCCGACGTAGAGTGCTTTACCTTGTCGAACCAAGCTGTCGAGCGCTTGTGCCGTTTCGTAAACGTCCGTATTTGGATCTGGTCGGTGAGAGTAGAAGATATCAACGTAATCTAGGCCTAAACGAGTCAGGCTTTGGTTAGCACTCGCAATGATGCTCTTCCGAGAACCCCAGTTACCGTAAGGGCCGTCCCACATCTCGTAACCGGCTTTGCTGGCAACAACGATCTCATCACGGTAGGGTTTGAGGTCGGTCGCCAAGATGTGCCCGAAGTTTCGCTCAGCGCTGCCGGGAACCGGACCGTAGTTGTTCGCAAGGTCAAAGTAGGTGATGCCGAGGTCAAATGCCTGACGGACGATGGCCCGCTGGTTGTCATACGGATCGACACTCCCAAAGTTGTGCCACAAGCCGAGGCCGATGGCGGAAAGTTGTAAACCGCTGTTGCCAAGGTGGTTGTACACCATGGTGTCGTAACGGTGGGGATTAGCTGAATACATGAAAAGCCTCCTAAAATGGAACAAACTAGTAATCGCTTTCAATTTTACACCAAGTTTTAGAAAATAGTGGGAAGATTTTGACGGCGGTCTTGGTAGATTGTGGCAGTCGTTATAGAAATAAAGTATCACTTACCAGGGATGACGTAGCAACCAGTCAATTGACAGTTGTCACCGCCTAGCCTAAGATAATGGAGAATTAGAATGAGAAAGTGGTGAGAACATGAACGGTGATTTAGATGTCCGTTCTGCTGCAAGGGAAACGTTACCCACGGTTTTTGGTTACATCGGCATCGCATGGCATTTGGCATTACCGCTCGAGCCAACGGGTTAAGCGTGTTGGAAATTGTTTTAATGTCGATGATTACCTACGCTGGGTCGGTCGAATTTGTTGTGGTGAGTTTAATCGTGATGCATGCTGGGATCGGCGCCATTGTCCTCTCGGCATTTTTGGTGAACGCACGGGCAATCCTGATGAGTACCGTTATTGCACCGTATACGGCGCATGAAAGTCTCTGGAAGAACATCTGGCTGGGAACGTTGCTGACGGATGAAACCTTTGCATTAGGAACGAGTAAATTAAACTATACGGATCGGCGACTCTCCTTTAGTTGGCTAAATACGGCGAATGTGATGGCTTACGTGACTTGGGCGATTTCTTCTGGCGTCGGTGGTCTATTGGGGAATTTGATCCCCAATCCGGAAAAGTACGGCATCGGGTTCGCGCTGGTGGCGATGTTCATCGGCCTGCTGTATTTACAAGTGGTCGCGGATAAGTCAATCAAACTGACGATTCAATTGAGTGTGATCGGCATCGTTGCAGTGTTGATGTATTTTGGCATGGCCGTGATGCCACAAAATGCCTTGTTATTGGTGGTCGCGTTGGTCGGTTGTTTCGCTGGGGTGGTGATGAAACGTGTCGTTAAGTAGTTACGTCTTAGTCGTTATTTTGAGCACGGGGTTGGTTATCTGGCTATCGCGGATTATCCCGTTTGTCCTGCTAAAACAGTTTAAGTTGCCAGCAATCGTGGTCACCTTTTTGAGCTTCGTGCCCATCAGCATCATGACGGCGTTGTGGATGGAGAGTCTCTTTGTTCAGCATCTGGGGCAATTACCAACGTTAAACGTGCCCAACGTGCTGGCGAGTGTGCCAACTTTATTGAGCGCGGTTCTGACCAAGAACCTGTTGGTCATCGTCATCGTTGGGGTGATCTCATTAGGACTAATTAATGGGTTGATGTGAAAAAAATTTAACTAGCCAAATTCCCGGTATAATAGGATTTATTTAAGAAAGTTTAAATGAAAAGTTAGAAAATAATTAAAAAACTGTTGACGGCTTCTGAGATTCTCGCTATACTTACGTCATTCAATCAAGCAAATCAAATTCTGACAGGAGGTTACACCATGAAAAACATGACATTTGAACAACTTAACGTAGTAACCTCTGCTCGTCAGAATTTAGTCTTATTATTAAAATCCAAGGACGCAACGTTCATTTAACGGCTGGTTAGACCAGTTCATTACTTAAACGATTGAGCCCTTCTTTGAGTTTTAATAATGAGGGCTTGAGATTAAATTGACTTCAAACCTCATTCATTAAATTGGAATGAGGTTTTTTTATTGCCAAAGGCTTCAAAGGAGGATCGCAAGTCGGCAAAGTGACACACAAATACATAGATGAAAGTGGGAATTACCATGAAGAAAAGTATGATTAAGAAAGTTACAGGGATCGCAACAATTTTGGCATCAGCCGCAATTTTCGCAGGATGTAGTACAGCTAAGACCGCTAGCAGCGGCAACGATGCAACTGGCAACACGATTAAAATTGGGGTCAACTTGGAACTCTCCGGTGCCGCTGGTGGTTACGGGAACCAAATGAAGCAAGGGGTTGAAATGGCCACTTCCGAAATCAACAAAAACGGTGGTGTGAACGTTAACGGTAAAAAGAAGAAGATCAAGTTGATCATCAAGGATAACAAGACTTCAACGAGTACTTCCGCTTCAGTTGCCGCTCAACTCGCTAACAACGATAAGGTTAGTGCCATTATCGGGACGGCGACAACCAATGCCGGGACGGCTGCCATTCCTAACGAAACGAAGGCCAAGGTACCTGCCTTGAGTCCATCAGCAACTGACCCAGATTACACGCTTCAAAAGAATGGGAAGGCCCAACCTTACGTCTTCCGGGCTTGCTACCAAAACAACTTCCAAGGTGGTACCGGTGCTAAGTTCATTTACAACAACTTGAAGGGGCGTCGCGTTGCCGTCTTGGCTGACAACTCAACCGATTACGGGACTGGGTTGGCGAAGGCCTTCAAGCAACAATTCAAGGGTAAGATCGTTGCCACTCAGTACTTCACTGCCGGCGACAAGGATTTCAACGCCATCTTGACGTCATTTAAGAACAAGAAGATCGATGCCATCTACGCCCCAGGTTACTACTCAGAGATTGGCTTGATCATCAAGCAAGCGCGTCAAATGGGCTTGAACGTTCCAATCGTTGGTTCTGATGGGATGGCCGATGCTAAGTTGGTTCAAATCGCCGGTGCCAAGAACGCGTCAAAGATCTACTACACCACACCATTCTCACAAACCGTTGCTGAAAAGAACCCAACGGCCGTTAAATTCATGAAGCTTACAAGGCCCGTTACCACACCGAAGCCCCAACCTTCTCAGCCTTGGCATACGATTCAACATACATGATCAAAGACGCTATCGAAAGCGAAAAGTCAGCCAACTCAGTTAAGATCACTAAGGGCTTGACTAAGATCAAGAACTTTGATGGTGTTACTGGTAAGATCACCATCGATAAGAAACACGATGCAAGCAAGCCAATCGCCGTTGAACAATTGACTAACGGCAAGGTTAGCGGTTCTACTTCAATCAAGTAGGCCACGCGGAGTTCCCCACTAGGGGGCTCTGTTGAGGTAATCACTCAGATAAGTGGTTGGTTCAACAGAGCTTCTTAGGTTTTAGGGATACATATGATAGAATCTGAGGTTCTGCGACTGTTCGGGTTTTGGACGGTTGAAATGGGTGAGCATTGGCCGATGAGCGGTTAATGTTACCCGCTAAGTATTTTATATAGCCGAAACGTGCGAAAAAAGCAGAAAGCTGCATGTAAGGTAAATCAGGCAAAAGGCCGAAACTCAGGCCTTTCGCCTGATCCACCTTACACTCCGCTTTCTAACCGCTTTTTTTCTCACTCTGGCAAAAGGAGGCACACCATGCAAACACTGCTACAACAACTTATTAATGGGTTGTCCCTCGGAAGCATTTACGCGTTGCTTGCCCTGGGGTACACCATGGTTTATGGCATTATTAAACTGATCAACTTCGCTCATGGCGATATTTACATGTTGGGGGCCTTTTGGGGTTATTACACCATTAATTTTTGGCACTTCAACTTTATCTTTGCACTACTTTCAGCGATGTTCGTTTGTGCGGTGAGTGGGGTTGTGATTGAATACTTCGCTTATCGGCCACTGCGGCACGCACCACGGATCACCGCCTTGATCACTGCGATTGGGGTTTCGTACTTTTTGGAAAACGGAATGTCGTACCTCTATGGTGCTGATACCCGAAACTTCCCACAAGTGATTAAACAGGTCAACTACCACCTTGGTGGCATTGTGATCTCAAACATTCAAATTTTGATTCTGTTTACCGCTTGTCTCTTGATGATTTTGTTGGAACTGATTATTAAGAAGACTAAGATGGGCCGGGCCATGCGTGCCGTTTCCGTTGACGCGGATGCTGCTGAATTGGTCGGCATCAACATCAACCGGACGATTTCCTTTACCTTCGCGCTAGGATCATCAATGGCCGGTGCTGCTGGGGTTTTGATCGGGCTGTACTACAACTCGATTGACCCACTGATGGGGATGACACCTGGGATCAAAGCCTTCGTTGCTGCGGTTGTTGGTGGTATCGGATCCGTTCCAGGGGCCTCACTTGGTGGTTTCTTGATTGGGATCCTCGAAACGGCCGTTCAATCGGTTGGGCTGTCTGCATACAAAGACGCCGCTGTGTATCTGGTACTGATCATTATCCTGTTGGTATTGCCAGCCGGAATCTTCGGTAAAAACGTTAAAGAAAAGGTCTAGGTGATAACAATGAAAGCAAACCTGAAATCAAATCTGTGTTGGCTGATTTTGATGATCGCCGGCTTTTACCTCATTAATACCTTGATCTTGGTCGGGGTCATCGATTCATTCTTGGAAAACATGCTGGTGACGATCGGCATTAATATTATTTTGGCCGTTGGTTTGAACCTGGTCATCGGGTTCGCCGGTCAATTCTCGTTGGGGCACGCTGGGTTTATGGCAGTTGGGGCCTATGCCACGGCCATCATTACTAGTAAGACCGCAACGGCGGGAGCCTTCTACGGTTCAATCGTTGTCGGTATCATCATCGCCATCATTGCAGCCCTGATCGTTGGGATTCCAACGTTGCGGCTGCGGGGTGACTATCTGGCAATTGCTACGATGGGCGCTGCCGAAATTATTCGGATCATCATTAATAACTTGAAAATTACCAACGGGCCATCCGGGATGTTCAACATTCCTCAATTTGCGACTTGGCCAGTGGTTTACATCATGATCTGTGTTACAACGATCGTCATCGTGAACTTCATTCACAGTCGTGGCGGCCGGGCAGCCTTGTCCGTTCGTGAAGATGAAATTGCGGCTGAATCAATGGGCATCAACACCACTAAATGGAAGCTAGCGGCCTTTGTGTTGGGCGCCGCTACTGCTGCGGTTGCTGGTTCAATGCAGGCCTCATATCTTCAAACCATCGCCCCAAGCACCTTCGGCATTATGGAATCGATTTCGATTCTGATCATCGTTGTGCTTGGTGGGGTTGGTAGTATCACTGGGAGCTTCGTGGCTGCCATTATCCTTGGGATTGTTGATACGGCGCTTCAAAACTTTGGTGCCTTGCGGATGGTGATCTACGCCGTGGTCTTGGTTTTGATTATGATCTTCAAGCCATCAGGTATTCTGGGTACTTGGGAACTATCATTTAAGCGGTTGTTTAACCGTAAAGGAAAGGAGCGTGCGCAATCATGAGTACACTACTAAAAGTTGACGACCTCGTCAAAAACTTTGGTGGGCTGACGGCGGTCTCAAACGTCAACATGCAACTGAACGATAATGAATTGGTTGCCCTGATTGGGCCTAACGGGGCCGGTAAAACAACGCTCTTTAACCTACTAACGGGCGTCATCGTGCCAAGTTCTGGTTCGATTACGTTTAGAAGCGATGACGGCACGATTCCGCTGAATGGCAAAAAAGCCTTTAAAATTGCCAACCTTGGTCTCGCACGGACTTTCCAAAACATTCGGCTCTTCAAAGAACTGACGGTGTTGGACAACGTTTTGATCGCCATGACGGCCCATTATAAGGAAGGGTTTTTGCAATCGATCTTCCGCTTGCCAAAATACTACAAGACGGAAGCCCGGATTCGCAAAGAAGCCATCGACTTGTTGAAAATTTTTGAACTTGAAAATGATACTGAAAAATTAGCGAAGAACCTGCCATACGGGATTCAACGGCGGTTGGAAATCGTCCGGGCACTGGCCATGAAGCCGAAGATCCTATTCTTGGATGAACCAGCTGCTGGGATGAACCCGGAAGAAACGGCTGATTTGACCCGGTTGATTCGCAAGGTTCAGCAAGAATTTCACATTACCGTTTTGTTGATCGAACACGATATGTCGTTGGTCATGAATCTGGCTGAACGCATTTACGTACTGGATCATGGCTCACTCTTGGCGCAAGGAACGCCAACTGAAATTCAGGAAAATCCAGCTGTTATCAAAGCATACTTGGGAGAGGAGGCGTAACCATGGCGATGTTGGAAGTAAAGGATCTAGCAGTCAACTACGGCGTGATCAATGCCGTTAAGGGTGTCAGCTTTGACATCAACGAAGGTGAAATCGTCTCTCTAATTGGTGCTAACGGTGCTGGGAAAACGACGATTCTGAAGACCATTTCCGGCCTTTTGAAACCCGCTAGTGGCACGATTACATACGAAGGGCACGAGATTCAAAAAGAAAAGGCGCCTAAGATTGTCGCCGCTGGGATTTCTCAAGTACCAGAAGGCCGGCATATTTTCCCAGGCATGTCTGTTAAGGAAAACCTCCAAATGGGGGCGTTCCTCCAAAGTGACCGGCAAGCCATGGCGGAAAGTTTTGAGGCCGTCTACGAACGGTTCCCAATCCTGAAACAGCGACTTAACCAAGATGCTGCGACGCTATCAGGTGGCGAACAACAAATGTTGGCGATGGGACGGGCACTGATGTCCAAACCCAAACTCCTCCTATTAGATGAACCCTCAATGGGGCTCGCACCAATCTTTATCAACGAAATTTTTGAAATCGTTAAAGCGATTAAGGAGCAGGGCACCACGGTGCTTTTGATCGAACAAAATGCCAAACAGGCGCTCTCCATTGCGGATCGCGGTTATGTGTTGGCAACCGGTGAAGTGAAGATGAGCGGTACTGGTCAAGAACTGTTGGCAAACGCTGACGTACAAAAGGCATACTTAGGAGGTTAGTGACATGAGTGTTGCAGATTACATGACAAAAAAGGTCATCACGATTTCACCCGATACCAAGGTCAGCGTGGCGATCAACACAATGAAGGAAAACAAGATTCACCGGTTACCCGTCATTGATGGGAACAAATTAGTTGGTCTGGTGACAGAATCAAGCATTCAAGAAGCCTCACCATCGAAGGCAACGAGCTTATCCATTTACGAAATTAACTACCTATTTAACAAAATGACGGTTAACGACGTGATGGAAAAAAACGTTAAGACAATCAGTCAAGACGCGCAGTTAGAGGACGCTATTAGCGAAATGCGGCATAACCAAATTGGCGTCTTACCCGTCACGAACGGTGATGACGTTGTGGGGATCATTACCACAAACGATGTCTTAGATGGGTTCTTGGACATCACCGACTACTTCGTGGACGCCACGGTGGTTCAGGTCATCATCAACCAAGACCGCACCGGCGTTATCTACGAAATCGGCAAGATCATGGCCGACAACGGCTTTAACATTCAAACGTTGATGGTCACCCGTAACTTAGGGCCAATCATGATTGAAATGCACGTGGACAAAACTGATGGCCAAGCGGTTAAGCAGGCCTTGGAAAGTGCCGGCTTTGAAGTTCGGTTGGTTGTTAGCCAGAAAATTGATCGATAGTTAAGTGAAACGGGAGCACGCATTGTGTTTCCGTTTTTTGCTGTCGTTTGTGTCCAGCGTAAGCATTCTTCTGTTTAGTTTGTGAAGTGCGGTGATTTGCGTGAACTGACGATTCCGGTAAGCGGCTAGGTTCCTGCTGTGGGGCCGGCCTGAGCCGAAGAGCGGTCTCAGACCTCGAATTGAAGCCTCGCCAAAAATCGTGCGAGTCTTCAATTCGTCCCCGATAATTGGCGGTTGTTGGAAGACCATCAACAACCGCCAATTATCGCGACACAGCATACACCTAGTCGCTTACCTCCATCTCACGTTGGCGCAATTCGGCACTGTTGCAGATCATCTCAAGTGCTTAACTGCACGGCTTGTCGCAGCATTACAACGACTATCGTTGATTCGATAAACGACAGAATTGATCATCAGTCAGCGCTTCAGAATCGCAACGGATGTCTGAATGTCAACGCAACTGCACTAAGTTCACGCAAACGTGATGCACGACCGGCAGATTTAGCATCACGCAATCATTGACGCATTATGGTTACTGGGCATTGACCACAATCGTTTCTTTCGGTTGTTGAGTTATCATCTAACGTTGTCATCACGCAGTTTCGGCAACTTCGGAATGTGACAATCAGCTGTTGTGGTTGCTGACAGCGCACCATGTAGCGGGAGGCGGAGGCGCGCGAGGCTCAGCAGTGTCGGTATGACTTAAGTAGTCGTAGTCCGTGGGGTTCGGGCTGCGAGTGCTTTAGTCATACGCGGGTCCGGAGAGATCCGGCACGGAAGTGGTCTTCTTCCGTTCCTAGCTCGTAGGCCCGCCACTGCGTTCCAGCCTCGCATAGCGCCGGAGCCTCCCGCGGCATCTTCCCACTATAGAAGACCAGAATCACCGAACTTCACAAACTAAATATACTTACGCTGGACACAAGCGGCAGTATTGTAACGGACAGTGGCTTCGGAAGTGCCCAGCATTGACAGTGACTAGACGCTACCGATATACTGAAATCAGATAAGTCACAGCCAAGGGGCGTTAAGGTCACGGCTGTAGGGGAGGTCCAGATGATGGATGCGACAACGAGACGAAAAACAATCAAGGCGGAGGCAAAGCAGTTACTTAATCGGAACTTTAAATTTTATTTAGTGCTATTCTTACCAATTTTTATTTTGCAATTAGTGACGTTTGGTTCTAACTTTGCGGATGGGGTTCTAAATTCTAATTTTGAGCAGAGTAATTTGGCTTGGATCATTAGTATCGTGTTAAGCCTGTTAATGGTGGGGGTCAGCTTTGTGCTGATCGACCTTGAACGGGGTGTCACCGAGCTTAAGGAACCCGTTAGTAAATCATTTACGATTTTTAACAGCTGGGACTACTTTATCGGTACACTTGCGCTGACTATTTTGATTGGCATTATGACGATGTTGTGGTCGTTTTTACTGCTCGTTCCAGGGATCATTAAGGGTTATTCGTATTCACAAGCGATTTACATTTACCGGGATTACCTTGATCAGGGTCAAAAAATTGGCTTTATGGAAGCAATCACCTTAAGCCGGGAGATGATGGATGGTCACAAATGGGAGATGTTTGTGCTGCAGTTGAGCTTTATTGGCTGGGCGCTATTATGTATCCTGATTCTGCCGATTCTTGGGGTAGAACCTTACTACCAGCAAACCATGGCGAACTTCTACGTTAAGTTGTCGATGGAAGCAGCTGAGGCAGACGAAGAGTCGGATCCGGAAGAACCCGTTGTGGTCACGCCGTCAACGGATGAGCAGACGCCATCAAGCGATGCTGGTTCACAGCCCTCATCAGATGATACTGATTCACAAGCAGCAACACCAACCGACAAACCAGACGATGATGAAACACCAAAGCAAGAGTAGTCTACGTTAACTCATATAGTAGGTTTAAATGCGCCTCACGGTTATCAACTAATTGATAGCGGTGAGGCGTATTTTTTATTAATTAAGTCGCTATTAACCGAGCCCAAACGTAATGGAATGCCGGATTTTCGGCTTTTATAGGATAGTCACCGGTTGTATAAATTTAAGTAAACATCATTTCTATGTTATGCTTGATAGGTAACTATTTGAAAATGGAGTGTGAAAATTGAGTAATTCGAAACGCTTGCCGCAGTGGCGAAAAAATTTGTACGCCTTATGGGTGGGGAACTTTATTACTGGTGCTGGTGCTAGCATGAGCTTGCCATTCTTACCGTTGTTCATTAGTGAGATGGGGCATTTTCCAAAATGGGAACTGACCCTCTTTGCGGGGGCGGCTTTTTCGGTGACCTTCTTAAGTCAGGCCATCGTGTCACCATTGTGGGGACGACTTGCGGATCGAACAGGTCGCAAGCCGATGCTGATGCGGGCAGCCATTGGGATGACGATTACGGCAACGCTAACCGGGGCGTCGCCGAACGTTTGGATTTTGATCCTGCTTCGCCTGATTCAGGGGGCTTTTTCGGGTTACATTAATAACGCCTACGCCTTAATGGCGAGCGAAGTGCCGGTCAACAAGTCGGGCCGAACGATGGGAACGTTGACGACCGGTAACGTGAGCGGCCAGTTGATTGGTCCCATTATCGGCGGTTATATTGCCGGTATATTTGGTTACCGGATTCCGTTTTACCTGTTTGGCGGGATGATGGCAATTGCGGCGTTAACCACCTTCTTCTTCGTTAAGGAAGAGTTCACACCAATCACAAATCAAAAATTGGCTAAACAGAGTGCCTTTGCGGGAATCAAACACGTTCGAATCGTTTGGGCGATGATCATTTCTTCCATGTTGATTCAAGCGGCGACGACCTCAATCAACCCGATTATTAGTTTGTTTGTTAAGGAATTAATGCATCAACACGGCAACATTGCGATGGCCAGTGGGGTGATCGCGGCACTGCCCGGAATCGCTACTCTGTTGGCTGCACCCAAACTAGGGGCCTTGGGCGACCAAATTGGGCCACGACGGGTCTTGATATTCGGCCTGATCTTTTGTGCCGCGATGTTTGTGCCGATGTTCTTCGTGACAACGGTGATTGCACTTGGCGTTTTCCGATTCTTGGTCGGAATCTCGGACGCTGCGCTATTACCAATTACGCAAACGGTGATGACGTTAGCCACGCCTTCAGAAGCCATCAGTCGAATCTTTAGCTATAACCAATCAGCCCAG
Organism: Secundilactobacillus similis DSM 23365 = JCM 2765; assembly: GCF_001311075.1. Lineage (GTDB taxonomy): Bacteria > Bacillota > Bacilli > Lactobacillales > Lactobacillaceae > Secundilactobacillus > Secundilactobacillus similis. The sequence goes on along the minus strand of NZ_BBAD01000075.1, from coordinate 4,633 downwards.
GCAATTGGTTCAGTGGTTGGACCAATGCTGGCTTCAATCGTGGCGGGGGTTCTAGATTACCGTTACGTTTTCTTGATGACAACCGGGTTAGTCATCATCAACTTAATTGTGGTTGTTTGGGCCTATCACAAGGATTATCAGGAACCGGATCAAGCAGAATAACGATTGAGTTGCACGTTGCTGATTTTAATCAGGTTCCAAAATATTTCTCATGAGATATTATTTATTGGGACAAGGTTATAAATCAGTTAAGTCCGTCCCATTAAGGTTAATTACTTGAATATGACTGGGATTTTTTAGTACAATCTTTATGGGTTGTGAGACATGACATCGAAATGTGAATCGGTAATTATTAAAGGATTAGGAGAATGAGCCATGGGGAGAGCGCAAGAGCGTACGCGGCACCAAATAATGACCGCGTTTTTAGATTTATTGGAGCAAAAGTACTACGATATGATCAGTGTATCGCAGATTTCGGAGGAGAGTTTTGTTACTCGGAGTACCTTTTACCGGTACTTCAAGGATAAAACCGCGCTGTTGATGACGGTGATCGAAGATACGGTTGAAAAAACCGTGCCTGACCAACCCTTATTGACGCAGTATGTGACCTACGTTGAGCAGTACTGGCCACTATTACGGCACCTCTCACCAAGTCGGCAGAGCCGAGCAGATCTGCACGACATTTTGAATCAGATTTTATGGGAAATGATTGAACGACGTGTTCAGGGGTCGAGCACGGTTGAAGATCCGGTGATCGATATGATTCGTCAGGCTAAGCATCGCAACATTATGATTAGTGCTGTTGAAGGTATCATGATGGGTATCCTCGAACGCTACGTTTCTGAAGGTGCTGAAAACATCAACGCCACTGAGCTAGAAGAAACGGTCCAAGAATTGGTTGCAAAGTTCAGCAAGTAATTTTTCACCGCACATGACTTGCTAAGTCGACGAAACCCAATTTTGAATCACAGGTATGTTGATCATCTACCTAGTCGTTGCTAGATAGATGATTTTTTGTGGGCTAAGGATAACATGGAGGAGATAATTCGTGGTTTATTTGTTTGATATCAAAATGGCGATGCTGGTGTTTCCAATCGTGGCATTGTTCATGACGTTTCCAATTTTACTGTGGCACTATCACCGATTTGGCGCTATTTCACGGTGGTCGATTTTAATGCTCTATAGTTTGGTGTTTTACTTGATTTGCGCTTATTTTTTAATTATTTTACCGTTACCGTCACGTGCAGCGGTCGCCAAACTAACAACGCCGGAGATGAACCTTCAGCACTGATGTTTGTGCGCCAGTTTTTGGCGTACAGCCCGTTTCAGCTAACGAATCCGCATACTTGGTTAGCGGCTTTGAAGGCGCCAACGGTGATCCAGCCGGCCTTTAATGTGTTATTGACGGTGCCGTTTGGGTTTTACCTGCGGACGTATTTCAGGCGCTCGTGGCGCTTCACGTTAGTTGCGGCGTTTTGCCTTTCGCTCTTCTTTGAGTTAACCCAGTTATCAGGGTTATATGGCATCTACCCACGGCCGTACCGGTTATTTGACGTGGACGATTTATTGTTAAATACCACTGGTGGCTTACTGGGCTTTGGCCTCACGCGCTTTGTGCTGCCATTACTGCCATCAAGCGACTACCTCAGCAAGCAGTTACAGGTCCGGGCTAAACAGGTATCAACTTTCCGGCACGCGACGGCGTTTGTGGTGGACTGGTTGGTATTCTTTCTCGTTTCAAGCCTGTTAATGACCATTTTTCACTTACACGGCAATCTGTGGTCCGGCATCTCCACGTTTGTTGCGTTGGGGCTGGTGATCGTCTTACCAGAACTTCGTTGGCAACGGACGTTAGGGTTGAAGTTAGTTCGATTGAGGATTGGGACGTTACGGGCTGAAAGTGAGCGGCCGACTGCCGGTCAGTTGATGCTTCGAACGGGATTAGGCTATTCGCTGATTTGGATTCCCGCGGTTTCGAGTATCGTGATAAGTCAGGTTTCCAAAACCGGATTTGCGGCGGGCATTGTCGGGATTATCTTAGTCTTAACGCTTGGTGTTATTGGGTTATTGCTGGCGTTGGATCTCTTGATCGATGTATTTCGGCCGAGTCATGAATTGTTGTTTGAAAAACTGAGTCGAACGGTGTTACGCGCCGAATAAATGATGAGTGTGAAAAAGCCACTATGACCTTCTAATTGGGAAGTCACAGTGGCTTTTTTAGTATAATTTTGGGTACAAATCGACTGTGTAACCAGTTGTTATCGCTAGATCGCTCAGTCAAGTCAATGCGGGGAACACTAACTTGCGAGACTGGTGCGGGGAACACCAGTGAGTAATGGTATCGTTGATGTTAATAGAATGATGGGCGGCGATCGCCATCGGTGTGAGGTTGGTTGACCCCAATCGAATGGCCGATCTCCTTGGTTGGGTCGTTGATCAGCTTGACCACGACGTCGGCGATACTGCGACGAGAAACTTCGGTCCCTTTGAAGGCATCGCCTTTTTGGGTGAATTCGTAGCTCACAATATCGTTGTTAGAAAGCCAAGCTGGCCGAATGATCGTGTAATCGAGGCCGGATGCTTCGATGACCTTAGCGGCTGCGGAATAGGTTTCAAGGTAACCACCATCCAACATTTGGTGGTTCCACTTGCCGAAGTTACCAGGTACTTCGTCGTAGATGCCAAGGGTTGAGATCCAAATCAAACGCTTGACACCGGTAGCCTTCATCGCTGCCACAACCGTTTGGGCTTGCCGTTCGATATCACGGTTACCAAGGTTAGCGTAGACGATGTCTTGGTTAGCCATTGCCTTTTCAAGTTGGGCTTGATCCAACACATCACCATCGATGACTTGCTCACGGTCAGGATTAGAGATCGTTAAACGGTTAGCACGACGAAGGAAGAGGGTCAGTCGGTGGTCAGTTTCAACCAATAACTGAGCTTCTGCCAATTTTGCAATTTTACCATTGGCGCCTAAAACTAAAACATTTGCCATTAAATAATCACTCCTTATTAAAATTAAGTTGAGTGGTGAGTACGAGAATTAGTCGTGCTCAGGTCAGTTGAGTGGGTCACATCGAGAGGAAGTGAAGTTCAACTATTGAACACTCTTTATTATAGTCACTTGAGTCAAAATCGTAACGGACAGATGCGGTAGGGTTGTCCGCTTGGCGTGTAAAGAGTAGAATAAACCTAAACTGATTGCTGATATACCCTCAATTAGTTAATGGCATAACTTAATTTTAACTTTAAAGGAGTTTTTTTATGACTGGAATTCTAGAAGGCAAAAAAATCATTATCATGGGTGTGGCGAACAAACGTAGCTTAGCGTACGGTTGTTTTCAAGCGTTGGCGGAACAGGGTGCCCAGCTGATTTTGACCTACCAAAATGAACGGATGAAGCGCAGTATCGATAAGTTCATTCCGGAAGATGTGTTGGAAGTTGAATGTGATGTTTCGGAACCAGAAAACGTTAAAGCGGCATTTGACACCATTAAAGCAACGGTGGGTAACGTTGACGGCATCATTCACGCCATTGCTTACGCGGATCCAGAGGACTTGTCGGGGCAAACAACGGATGCTGGCTTGGAGAGTTTTGAAAAAGCGCAAGCCATCAGCGTGTACTCGTTAATTTCGGCTGCTAAATACGGCCGGGAAATGATGAACGAGGGCGGTTCGATCGTCACGTTGACCTACATGGGATCTGAACGAGCCGTACCAAACTACAACATCATGGGGATCGCTAAAGCCGGTTTGGAATCAACTGTCCGGTACTTAGCCCGCGACTTGGCCGTTCAAAACATTCGGGTCAATGCCATCTCAGCTGGGGCAATCAAGACGTTGGCCGTTACTGGGGTTAAGGACTACAACAAACTGATTGAAATTTCTAACGAACGCGCTGTTAACGGCGAAGGGGTCACGATTCGCGAAGTCGGCGATACCGCTGCGTTCTTGCTGAGCCCATTGTCAACTGGGGTTGTTGGTGATGTGATCTATGTGGATAAAGGGACTCATTTGATGTAGACGTGAGTTGCAATTATTAGTGTTATTGGCGCTGGGGTGACCGAGTTATCGGTTGTACTCAGCGCTTTTTTTGTATTATCGTTTGTGTTCAGCGTAAGCATTCTTCTGTTCAGTTTGTGAATTGCGGTGATTTGCTTAAACTGTAGATTCCGGTAAGCGACTAGGTTCCTGCTGTGGGGCCGGCCTGAGCCGAAGGCTGTCTCAGACCTCAAATGTAAGCCTCGCCCAAACCCATGCGAGTCTTACATTTGTCCCCGATGATTGGCGGTTGTCGGAAGGGCACCAACAACCGCCAATCATCGCGACACAGCATACACCTAGTCGCTTACCGAAATCTTACATTGGCACAATTCGGCACTATTATAGACCATCTCAAATGCTTAACTGGACGTCATGCTACAGTATGACAGCGATTGATGTTAACTCGGTAAACAGCACAATCAGTCAGTAGTTGTCATTTCCGTGATGAACAAGTCTAGCCTGAACATTGACTCAACTTGCTTGAACGTATGGCTGACCCGACGTCGTTACGTTGCCATTCAACACTTGCTGAGATGCTTGCAATTGTCATCGTCCGACAGTTAAACCCTTCATGATAAATTTTCGGGAG
>NZ_BBAD01000074.1 GCF_001311075.1 Secundilactobacillus similis DSM 23365 = JCM 2765 | reverse complement strand
CTTAAGTGGCGCCGAATTTTGTAGCCTGAGAGTGCCGGTTTCATGCGGCTTTGGCGAGCGAAGCGATGACAAACAGCCGACACCCCAATCGCACCCAATGCTTACGCTGGACACAAACGACAGCAAAAAAGCACTAAGCGACCCACCAACGTACTGGCAGTTCACTTAGTGCCTCAATAATCATTGCCTAGTAATGCTTCATTACTCGTGCAATTTGCCGATCTTGTTCTCGGCGTTTGATGGTTTCACGTTTATCGTACTCGTGTTTCCCTTTAGCCACCCCAATCAGAACCTTCGCCACGCCGTTCTTAATGTACATGCGTAGCGGAACAATGGTAATCCCCTTGTCCTTGGTTGTCCCAATTAGTTTGGCAATTTCTTTTTTATGCAGTAATAGTTTTCGATTTCGCAGTGGATCGTGGTTGAAACGGTTACCCTGAGCGTACTCACTAATGTGAATATTCATCAGCCAGGCTTCACCATTGCGAATTTGCGCGAAACCGTCCTGTAAATTGACCCGTTTATCACGAACCGATTTGATTTCAGTTCCCGTCAACACTAATCCTGCTTCATAGGTGTCGAGGATCTGATAATCATGCCGGGCTTTTTTGTTTTGGGCCATGACATTTTTATCTGCTGGCGCTTTTTTCTTACTCAACAATCCTCACCTCACATTAAAGATTAACGGCTTTGTTGACCTCGGTTTTGGCCACCACGGTTGCCTTGACCGCCACGACTATGGTTCCGATTACCACCGTTGCCGCCGCGATTACCGCCATTGCGATTGCCGTTACCACCGTTACGATTGCCACCTTGTGAACGCTTATGGTCGCCATTTCGGCCACCATTGCCGTTGCGGTTACCGTAGTTGCCACGTCCGCGACCGCCACCATTATGGTGTTCACGTTTTGGTAACAGGTCCGTTACGGGCGCTGCAGTTGGGTCAACCAAGTCAAAGTCGATCTTGCTTTGTTCCTTATCAACGTTCACAACCTTTACCTTAACGGCTTGCCCGATCCGGTAAGTCCGGTGGGTGTTACGGCCAACTAAGGCAAGGTATTTTTCAACATATTCATAGTAATCATCTTGCATCCGGCTGATGTGGATCAAGCCTTCAACGGTGTTAGGGAGTTCAATGAACATCCCGAACTTCATTACAGAGCTGACACTGGCTTCAAATTCTTCACCAAGGTGGTCGGCCATGTATTCGGCCTTCTTCATGGCATCCGTATCACGTTCGGCATCGATTGCGCGACGTTCCATTTCAGATGAGTGCACTGCAATTTCTTCCAGTAAGTCAGCGTAACGTGCCTTGCTGTCAGCGTTGATGCCCTTTTCTTCGTAGAAGTGGATCAACCGGTGAACCATCGTATCTGGGTAACGCCGAATTGGTGACGTAAAGTGGGTGTAGTATTCAGCACCCAACCCAAAGTGACCAAGAGATTGGTCAGTATACTTCGCTTGCTTCAAGCTCCGCAACATCATCACAGAAACAACGGGTTCTTCTGGCTTACCAGCAACCTGCTTCAAAACGTTTTGAAGCATCTTTGGCCGCAAGTGATCTGGATCACCCTTAACGTTGATCCCAAAGGCTGTCAGGAATTCGAAGAAGTTCTTCACCCGTTCGCCATCTGGCGTTTCGTGAACCCGGTAGATAAATGGCACCTTCGCCCGGTTGTAATGTTCGGCAACGGTTTCGTTAGCGGCTAACATGAAGGATTCAATCATCCGTTCAGCTAAACCACGAACCCGGAGCTGAATATCAATGGCGTGGCCAGTTTCGTCCACGATGATTTCTGCTTCGTGATCATCGAAATCAATGGCACCACGACGCTTCCGGTTTTTGTATAAAATCTTGTGCAGTTCAGCCATGTTATCAAACATTGGCACTAAGCGGTCGTATTGGTTACGAGTGGCTTCGTCATGGGCTTCAAGGATCTTGTTGACGTTGGTGTACGTCATCCGAGCCGTGGACTTCATGACACTTGGATGGATCCGGTGGTTAACCACGTTACCTTCAGGATCGATTTCCATTTCACAACTCATACATAGTCGTAACACGCCTTCGTTCAATGAACAAATGCCGTTTGATAAGCGACGTGGCAACATTGGGATAACCCGGTCAGTTAAGTAGACACTGGTCCCGCGCTTGTAGGCTTCTTGGTCCAGTAACGAGCCCTCTTTAACGTAGTGGGACACATCCGCAATATGAACCCCTAAGTGATAGTTGCCGTTGTCCATCTTCCAAACGGTAACGGCATCATCCAAGTCTTTTGAAGACTCGCCATCGATCGTCACTAAATCTTGATCCGTGATGTCTTCGCGGCCGGCCATTTCGGCTTCAGTCACGTGATCTGGAATAGCGTCAGCTTCCTGCAAAACGTCTTCTGGGAATTCTGCTGGAATATCATGCGCATACACGATTTGTAAAATATCGATACCAGGGTCATCAACACTCCCGATAACCTTCTTGGCGATCCCAATCATGGCTAATGGGTGATCACTGTTAGGGTATTCGGTAATTTCAGCCGTGACCACTTCACCTGGCGTTGGTTGTAAGCCGGTATCCACAATATAAAATTTGTAACGCGCAAGCTTCTTATCAGTCAAATGAACCTGACCGTAATAACCCATGTCGTCTTCAGTTTGGGTAAAGGCCCCAACAACGTGGGTGTAATGGTGTTCGGCAATGCCGGTCACTTTACCTTCAGGTCCCTTGTCCGACCGAGGATCAGCCGGCCGTACGATTTCCATTTCAACTTCGTCACCGTTCAAGGCCGACATCGTGTTGTCTGGTGCCACATAAGCATCTGGTAATTCATCATCATAGGCGACGAACCCAAATCCCTTATCATTAGCGTGAAAAATCCCGGTAAGCGTCCGAGCCTTTTCGTCTAATTGAAATTCGCCTTCGCTGGTCACGACGACCGTTTTTTCACGTTCAAGTCGTGCCAATTCTGACACGATCAGCTTGAACGCAGCTGAGCCATGATAGTGTAAGGTGTCCGAAACGTCTTCTACTCGGAAGCGCTTCGTTGGATTTGCACGTAACAAATCCTCAATTTGTTGCTTTAAGTTGTTATCTTCCACGATTGTTTGTCCTCATTTATTAATTATAGATTGTTTGTAAGTAGGCATCTAAATCTTGTTCGAGTTGGTGCCGAGCGTTGTTGACCGTAATCACGTGGCCTGCATCCTCATAGTAGTGAAAATCGACCGTTTTCGCGTTGACTAACCGATCACGCAGCTGATACACCACCTGCGCATCAATCAACTCGTCTTGACCGCCTTGCGCGACAAAAACAGGTTGCTGAATCGCTGACAGTTGATCAGCAACCGTTCCCGCAAATGCATCGATTTGTTGCAATTGATCGGGTACCCGATCGTTTAACCAGGCAACGTTTTTATCAATTTGAGTTTGGTCTAACCCACCGTACTGGTAAGTTGCTGTCGCTAATCGCGCGAACTCTGGCAGTAAGTGGTTATCGCTCGTCATCACCACGGGTGAACTAAACGAGCCCCCGCCAAGTAACGTTGCATCCGTCTCTAACGCCCGCATGGCAAAGATACCGCCTAGCGATAAACCAAAGATACTGAGTTGCGTGTATCCCTTGTCCCTTAAGAACTGTAGCGCGGTTTGGGTATCTTGCCACCAAGCGGCCGGTGAGCCCTGCGTTAAAATGTCCTTAGGGTCACCAGTGGCGTGCCCCGTAAACATTGGTGCCAACACGGTATACCCAGCACGTTGTAAATGCCGCCCTAACATGCGAACATCATTAGCGCTACTGGCATAGGCGTGTAATAGCACGATTGCCCGCGGACCAGCTTCAAAGAAAAATGGCTTGGGCATCTGAATCATCGTTTGTTCACCTCCCGTTTAATCATTTACAGAAAAATCCCCCTGCGAAAGTCACAGGAGGATCTGGTTGCTAGTGTGAAGAAAGATAAGTTAATGCCAACGCCAGCACAAAGAAGATAACTCCCAAGACAACGGTAACTTTTTGCATAAATGCTTCAAAGCCCCGCGCCTTTTGTTGTGAAAATAAATCTTGTGAACCGCCACTTAAAGCGGACATTGCGTCTCTTGTTTTGCTGGTTGCATTAACACTGCGATAATAATTAATACGCTATCAATCATCAATCCTGTTAACAGTAAATTGTACAAGAAATTGCCTCCTATTGTTGCCCAGTCTCTGACAATACCTCTTTATAATTTATCATAAAATGGCCTAGAATACTACCCACGGCGCTTAAGAATCTGATTGCAGGGATTATTTTTTAATCACCGACTAACTGCTTCATTGCTTGCCGAACTGCGCGCAGTGTCCGCGATTCAACGTTTAGAACCAGCAGGTCGCCCACCCGAATAATGGTATCACCATGGGGGATCAACACTTTTTCACCGCGTTGCAATTCAACGAGCAGCGCCCCCTGAGGCCAGTTAACTTCCCGAACCTGCTTGCCTGCGAGGCTAGACTCGACAAACACTGGAAACGAAATTTGTTTCAGTGGGGTCGTTTGCGTTTGCTGCCGATGCTGTAACAGTCGATCCAGCATTGCCGCATATACAGGTGCGCCGCCCAGTATATCAACCGTCATATACGCAACCAACGAGACGATGGCTAACGGCATCAAGTGATGCAAAGTCCCCACCATTTCAGTAATTAATAGAATCGCAGTAAACGGTGCCTTGCTAATACCAGCAAAGTATCCCGCCATGGCAGCAATCACAAAAATCGGCACTTCAGCGGCTGGCATCAGCCCCCAGGTCACCATTAGTTGACTAAAGAAGCCCCCAAACACGGCGCCTAACGTTAAGATGGGCAGAAAAACACCACCTGGTAAGCCCGTACCATAGGCCATCATGGAATAAATAAACCGGAGCACAAAAATCAGCAGTAACACTAAAGCAGTAGGTGCATTGCCACCAATCGATACGATCAAGCTATTGCCGCCACCAAGAATCTGGGGAATAAACCAGCCAATTGGAATCAATAATACAAATGCGATGATGCTATTATAATCGTCCGGTAGCCACTTCAGTTTTGAATACCAGCTGCCAACTCGTAACACAACGATTTGATACAATCGACCAAGTAACCCTAATAACACCCCTAACAAGAGTAGCCAGCCATACTGTGACAGTGGCAACGCCCGCAAATAAGTAATATGTAAGACCGGTGTTAAACCAAAAAACACGGTTGAGACAAAATCAGCAGCAATGGCACTCGCTAACGCCGTGATCCACACCATCGTTGAAAAGTTATGGTAGACCTCTTCCAAAACAAACAGTGAACTGGCAATTGGCGCGTTAAACGCGGCAGATAACCCAGCCGAAGCCCCACTGGCAATAATGATTCGCCGGTCAACGCCAGTTAAATGCCGTTTAGCCGCAAACCCTTGACCAACCGTGGCGCCTAATTGGATTGATGGCCCTTCACGCCCTAAAAACAGGCCACTGCCAATCGCAATCACGCCACCAACGAATTTCTTCCAGAGTACCGGCCACCAGTGATAGTCTAATTCGCCCATTAACTGACCTTCAACTTGTGGAATCCCAGAACCTTTAATATCTGGCGTCTGCTTTAACCAACGACCTAAAATCAGCGTTAGCCCTAAACTAATCAGTACCCATACGATCAATAACCACCAGTGTTCGTGGGCTTGGCCAAAGTACCAAGTCACTAATTTCAATCCCTGACTAATCAATAGTCGAAAGAAACTAACCACTACACCGGCTAACAGACCGACACGATTCCTTGGACAACCGCATATAATCGGGATAGATCCCATTTTTTTAGTCGTTTCGTTTTCATTCGCACGCTCCTCATTCAAATCTGCCATTAATAGTTTATCACAACTCAGATTGTTTCAACCGGCAACTCGCTAGTCGATTGCGCGAAACACGCCAAAAGTTCGGCTTTAAACCGAACTTTTTTGAATCATTCAATTAACCAAGGCGTTTAACGCTTATTTTTGAAGTGCTAATAGCTGTTTCAACAGTTTTACCAGTTGTTGCTGTAACTGGCGGATCCGGGTTTGCTTAGTTGTCTTTTTCTTGGTTTGCGTTGATTTCCCCTTTACCGTTCGCTTAGTCTGTTGCTTTCCCTTATGCTTGGTTTGTTTATGTTTAACTTGTTTGTGCTTCGTCTTAGTTGGCTTAACTTGTCGCTTGGTTTGTTTTCGGGTTTGCTTTGAACTAGTCGTTTGGGAACCCGTTTGTTCAACTGGTTGGACCTCAACTTTAATTTGAGTTGGGGTCGTCCCCCGATTAGCCGTTGTCGGTTTTACAGTTGTAGTAGGTCGTGCTTGGTTAGTCGACCCAGCTGTACTTACTGGACGAGTTGGCTTTGAGACTGATTTAACTGGTTCAGTTGGTTTTGAAGCCAGTGCTGGGGTCGTTGCACCTACTGTCGGCTGCGCCACCGGTGTGGTTGGCGTTGTTGTTCCTGACGCGTTTGGCTTCGTTGGTGTAGTGGCTGTACTTGTGCTTGACGTGGTTGGTTTCAAAGGTAACTTAGGGGCTGTCGAACCTGACACGTTTTGTTTTGTTGGCGCCTCTGGTGTTTCTGTACCCGACTCATGTGGCTTTTCAGGTGTGATTGGTGGTGTTACAGTATTCGGTGCTGGTGAAACCGTTGAAGTTGCTACATCAGACGGGTTAACGTTAGACGTCTGACCAGGGTTAGCCGCTTCATTTCCCGCAACTGAATCTGGACTAACGACCGTCTCGTTTCCAGTCGTCGTCCCTTGACTGGCCCCTGGGTTCGATGCATCACCAGTTGCCATCACACCAGTTTGCGAATCAACTGGTTTAGGCGTCTCAGACTGGTTGGTGCAACTTCTCCCTTATGAGGAGGACTAGGCACTTCATTCACCATCGAGGATTCTGAGTTTTTTTCAGGACTTTTTTGATTATCAGTACCGGTCAATGAACTCGATTCGGTTCCCGTTTCAGGCTTCTGAGCGTCACTATTATTCTTAGTTAATACGTAGTTGACCTCATCATACGGTCCTGTATGTCTAACAGTTTGGCTTACAATTTGGAACCCGAGCTGACTAATTTTACTTTCGGCGTGAGCAACTTCTTTTTGATAGACAGCCATTCCCGGTTCGACTTTCCTCGACCAACCATGTAGTCCTACCAATTTATAATCGATTTCATTACCATCTTCATCGAAATAGTTAAAATAAATACTGTTGGTCATTCGCTCTAAAACCACTCGAAAACCTTGAACACCATCAACAATTGGACCATCTGGTTGCACATCGACTATGTTTTTAAGGCCGTGTTTAGCGCCCCCCGTAGGATTGGGATTATCGGTTGTAATATCAGCCTCATTTGTTTTAATCAGTTTACCGTCCGTGGTACGGTCATAATAACTATAGCGAAACGTTTTAGCCTCTGTAATCGACGCAACGGATTGAATCGCCGTTGGGGTCGTTGCCGCTTTCACCTGATCCGTTTGAGCACTCGCTCCTAACAACGCCCCCGTTAACATTAACATCCCGATTGTTTTCTTCTGCATAAACTTAAAACTCCTTTTTCTTCAAAGTACACTTAGTTACGATACGTTGACCGAGAGAAGTTTTATTAATTATGATTTGGAAACAATTGCCCGAATTCGTTTGATTTAACCAAATACACGCTCGTACTGATTACCTCAGGACACCAACGTTAGCTATGGTGTCACGTTGGGTATCACCATTCTTTCACACAATAGAGGCCCATCAGTTATGATGCAGTCCAATTTTTACTGAGCGCATTAAAAAAAGAACGGACGCTAATTTCTCAACGTTCGTTCCTTTAATGATGTCTACAATTTTACTCAATATTGAGTAAGATTACTTGTTTTGGATAGCTTCGCGAGCTTGTTCTGACAAGTTGTAGAATGAGTGGATCCCCTTGTAAGCTGAAACTTCACCAAGTTGGTCTTCAATCCGCATCAATTGGTTGTACTTAGCGATCCGTTCGCCACGGCTCATTGAACCAGTCTTGATTTGACCAGCGTTCAAAGCAACAACCAAGTCAGAGATAGTGGTATCTTCAGTTTCACCAGAACGGTGAGAGATGATAGCCGTGTAACCAGCTTCCTTAGCCATTTCAACGGCTTCAACAGTTTCAGTCAAAGTCCCGATTTGGTTAAGCTTGATTAAGATCGAGTTAGCAACGCCCATCTTGATACCCTTTTCAAGGTAATCAGTGTTCGTAACAAACAAGTCATCACCGACTAATTGAACCTTCTTGCCTAAGCGAGAAGTTGCCATTTGCCAGTCTTCCCATTCGTTTTCATCCAAAGGATCTTCGATAGAAACAACTGGGTACTTGTCAACGATGCTTTCAAGCAAGGTTACGAATTCGTCAGCAGTGTATGACTTGCCATCACCAACTAAGTCGTAAGTCTTAGTTTCAGCGTTGTAGAATTCTGATGAGGCACAGTCAAAGGCGATTGCAACGTCTTTGCCAGGTACGTAACCAGCCTTCTTGATAGCTTCTACCAAGATTTCGAATGGTTCTTCGTTGTTCTTCAAGTCAGGTGCAAATCCACCTTCGTCACCAACAGCAGTAGAGTAACCGCGGTCGTTTAAGATAGCTTTCAAGGCGTGGAAAGTTTCTGCACCCATCCGGATAGCTTCTTTAACAGTTGGTGCACCAACAGGCATGATCATGAATTCTTGGAAGTCAACCTTGTTGTTGGCGTGCTTCCCACCATTGATAACGTTCATCATTGGAGTTGGGAGAACGTGACCATTGAAGCCGCCTAAGTAGTTGTAAAGCGGAACTTCAAGTTCGTCAGCAGCTGCACGGGCAGCGGCTAAAGAAACACCCAAGATAGCGTTGGCACCAAGCTTACCCTTGTTAGGCGTACCGTCTAACTTGATCATAGCCTTGTCGATTGCGATTTGGTCGGTAACGTCAAAGCCAACGATTTCCTTAGAAATCAAGTTGTTAACGTTGTCAACGGCCTTAGTAACACCCTTGCCACCGAAACGGCTCTTGTCGCCATCACGTAATTCAACGGCTTCGTGTTCACCAGTAGATGCACCTGAAGGTACGATTCCACGGCCAACTGCGCCGGCTTCAGTGTAGACTTCAACTTCAACAGTTGGGTTACCACGTGAATCTAAGACTTCGCGTGCGTAAATATCAGAAATAATTGACATTATATTCTCTCCTTATGAATGTTTAACCTAGCGGGAAACAGTTCCCCGCAGTCTATTTTATAAGTTTACCCTTGAACTTGCAATTACTATTTCGGTTTATTTGCAGATGAAACCGCTTCGATGTTAAATCTTGCTGGGAAGTTGTCTCATTAATAAAACAAACTAGGCTTGTTGGTAGTTAACTAACTTTAAATACGTCTCCGCATCCAAGCTAGCACCACCAGCCAAAACACCATCAATGTTGGGTTTTGCCATGATTTCAGCAATGTTGTCGGGGTTAACACTCCCGCCATACAGTACCCGCATCTCGTTGGCCACCGGATCACCATACAAATCAGCTATCGTTTGCCGAATCAGGTAACATCCCTCTTCAGCTTGCGCCGCGGAAGCTGATTGCCCGCTCCCAATGGCCCAACTTGGTTCGTAAGCAATCACGAGCTGACGCGCTTGGACTTCGGTAATGCCTTCAGCGCCCCAGTCACTTGGCTTACAACCCAGTGAATCTTTTCGCCAGCCTCTAATCGGCCCATGGTTTCGTCACAGCACAGAATCGGTGTCATCTGGTTGCGATAAACCGCATGGACTTTTCGATTAATGACGTCGTTGGTTTCGTTAAAGTAGCTTCGCCGTTCTGAGTGCCCACAAATCACGTATGGGATGCCCATATCGGCTAACGCTTGAGGACTGGTTTCCCCGGTGTATGCACCACTATCTTCATAGTAGCAATTTTCAGCTGCGACTCGCAGCCGTTGACCGGGATTCTCCGCCAACATACTTGCTAACAAAATCGCTGGGGCCGCGATTGCCGTTTCAACCTCGGCAGGATCAGGCACCCGTTCTGAAACAGTCTGCATAAATGCGCGGGCGTCGGTGATGGTTTTGTTCATCTTCCAGTTACCCGCAATTAATGGTATCCGCACAGTAAACGCTCCTTTGTTAAATCAAATTTCACATTCCTATTCTATCGGAAACAACCTGATTTAGCTAGTAACGTCGTTCAAAGTTAACCTGACTTTAAGCAAAGAAGCCAGGACACACCGTCCTAGCTTCTTCATTTAATCAACACAAATTACTTGTCGCTGATTGCGGCAATCCCAGGTAAAGTCTTACCTTCAAGGTATTCAAGTGAAGCGCCACCACCAGTAGAGATGTGGGTCAATTGTTCGCCAACCCCTAATTGTTGAACAGCGGCAGTTGAATCACCACCACCAACAATGGTCGTTGCATCACTCAAAGTCCCAAGGAACTTACCAATTTCAAGGGTACCTTCAGCGTAGTTGCTCATTTCAAACACACCCATTGGGCCGTTCCAAACAACTAGCTTAGCTGACTTCAAGACATCCTTAAATTCAGCAACTGACTTAGGGCCAATATCCAAGGCCATGTAGCCATCAGGAATGTCGCCTTCAACTGTCTTGTGAGGGGCATCGTTGTCAAACTTTTCAGCAACGATTGAATCAACAGGCAATACTAACTTGTCGCCAGCCTTGTCCATGATTTCCTTAGCCAAGTCGATCTTATCAGTTTCAACCAATGAGTTCCCAATCTTCATACCCTTTGCAGCGTAGAAGGTGTAGGTCATCCCACCACCGATGATAACTTTGTCGGCTTTGTCCAACAAGTTATCGATAACACCGATCTTGTCAGAAACCTTAGCGCCACCCAAGATAGCAACGAATGGGTGTGCTGGGTTTGAAACGGCACCACCGATAAACTTGATTTCCTTTTCCATTAAGAAACCAGCAGCGGTTTGTGGCATGTTAGCAGCGATACCGGCGTTTGAAGCGTGTGACCGGTGAGCAGTCCCGAAGCGTCGTTAACAAAAACGTCGCCAAGCGATGCCCAGTATTTGCCCAAAGCAGGATCATTCTTAGATTCACGCTTAACTTGTTCGCCATCCTTAACGTCTTCGTAACGGGTGTTTTCCATTACAAGTACGTCACCGTCTGACATCTTGTTGATAGCGTCTTCTAATTGTGCCCCTTCAGTAGCTGGTACAAAGGTCACTGGCTTGTTCAGCAAGTTAGACAACCGTTCTGCAACTGGACGCATTGACAAAGCGGGCTTGTCTTCTTCCTTCTTGATCCGGCCTAAGTGAGAAAGCAAGATTGCCTTACCACCGTGATCGATTACGTATTGAATCGTTGGCAAAGCTGCTACGATCCGGTTGTCGTTACCAATAACGCCGTCCTTGATTGGGACGTTAAAGTCGACACGCATTAACACTTTTTTACCTTGTAACTCTAAATCAGAAACTGTTAATTTAGCCAATTCTAAACCCTCCTGGTGAGTGTTGATTGTGAAATAAATTCATGTTTACTGACGTAAAAGGCGGAGAAAGTCGCCTCCCTCCGCCTTTACATCGTTTAAAAGTTTAAATTAAAGCTTTATATTAAAGCATTGAAGCAAACTTCAACAAAGTACGAACCATGTTGCAAGTGAAGCCCCATTCGTTGTCGTACCATGCAACAGTCTTAACTAATTGCGTGTCACCGGCAGTGGTAACTTCAGTTTGAGTTGGGTCAAATACTGAGCCGTGAGGGTCGTCGATGATGTCAGTTGAAACGATTTCGTCATCGTTGTAACCGAATGCGTCGTTACCTTCAGTGTGCTTCTTGATTGCTGCGTTGATTTCGTCGGCCGTAACCTTCTTGTCAAGTACAGAAACCAATTCAGTCAAAGAACCATCAACAACAGCAACCCGTTGTGCGTGGCCTTGTAACTTACCCTTTAATTCAGGGATAACCAAACCGATAGCCTTAGCGGCACCAGTTGAGTGAGGAATCGTGTTGATGCTTGCAGTACGGTTGTTACGCATCTTCTTGCCGCGAGGGCCATCAAGAATTTGTTGCGTAGCAGTGAAGGCGTGAATGGTAGTCATCGTACCAGCCTTGATGCCGAATTCTTCGTTTAAGAAGTAAGCCATTGGTGCCAAGCAGTTAGTGGTACATGAACCGGCAGAAACGATCTTGTCATCAGCTTGTAACGTGTCCAAGTTAACACCAGGAACAACGGTACGTACAGCGCCTGCAGGAGCTGAAACTAAGACACGCTTTACGCCAGCGTTCAAGTGAGCTTGTGACTTTTCTTCTGAAGTGTAAAAACCAGTACATTCAAGAACAAAGTCAACCCCGTCGTTCTTAACCCAAGGAATGTTTTGAGCCTTTGGTTCTGCATATACAGGGATTTCCTTACCGTCAACGACGATGCCAGTTTCAGTAGCTGAAACTTCGCCAGGGAAACGACCATGTGTTGAATCATACTTTAAGAGGTATGCCAACATTGAAGGGGTAGTCAAATCATTGATAGCTGCAACTTCAATGTCTGCTGAATGAAGTTCGTGAATCCGCTTGAACGCTAAACGACCAATGCGGCCGAAACCATTAATACCAATTTTTACAGTCATACTGTGTTTTCCTCCTTTAGGAAGTGAAAAAAGTAAAATTATTTTAAACAGCAATACCAATTAATAGTATCACTTTTTTAAAATCTTGTCAGCTAATCCTTCATCGGTTACCAAATAAGTGGCAGCCGGTGGGATCTTAAAATACGCCTCGACAGCGTCAGCCTTGGTGTGACCCCCGGCAACGGCAATCACCAGATCCATTCGATCAAGGTCTGAAATTGACAGTCCCAACCGTGGTACCCGGTAAACAATCTCACCATTACCATCAAAGAAGTCACCGAACGCTTCGCCTACCGCGTTGCGTTCACGTAACGTATCGGTCACGTCCGTCGGCATCTGTCGCCGTTTTGCCATCGCCATTGCATCGCCAACACAGTGAATCGCCACGTTAGCGTGACTAATCGTGGTTAGCGTTCTTGCAATCATTGGCTCCTGACTCAGCGTTGAATACGTTGCTGCCGAGGTTAATTCTGGTAGGTAAAGGGCTTGATAACGGCTGTTTGTGGCAGTCGCCATCTTGGCACAGACCGTGTTCGCCTGAATCTCAGGCGATTCACCCATACCGCCCCGAGCCGGCACAAACGTCAGTTGCCGATTTTCGGCAAGGTCCTCAGTTAGTGTCTCAGCAACGGCGGCCATCGTTGTTCCACCCATGACAGCCAAAATGCTATCACCGGATGGTAACTGATCTCGTAACAACGTTGCCGTTATCTGACCCATTGTCCGTTTAATATCGGACTGCTGGTCAGAATCACCAGTGACGATCCGGCACCCTTTCAGGCCCAGCCGGTCTTGAAGTAACCGTTCCTTTTTACGAAGACCAGTTATATCATCTACCAGTGGTTGAAGGTTCGTCAACGCGCGTTGTCCATCATCAGTTAGACAGACTCCGTTAACGCCCATGGCAACCAGACCGTTGGCAACTAAGAGATCCAAATCGGTTCTCACGCTCCGCTCGGTCATGTTCAGCTTATCGGCCAACAAGCGCCGACCCACCGGTTGCATGACGTTAATGGTAAGCAACAACGAGTAGCGGCCGATCAGCTTCTGCGTCATCTTAGGGACAACGGCATTCACCCATCTCCACTCGAGATCCATGTCCAACCCTACTCTCTCTTTGAAAAATAAAGCTATGGGACATTAACTGTCCCGGCATGACATATGATGACCCATCAAGGCCAAAAATTAATGGGCTCTCACCCACAACGTCATTATAACAGCCCAACTTTACGAATGCAATCGAATCGACAAACCTTTTAATGATAGCGTTTTCAAGACATTGATAGAATTTTTTTGGTGATTTCACTTGTATTTATATTCAAATTCGGGTATAGTATTTTGTGTTGACGATGCAGTCAACGGTAACGCAATGCGCCTGTAGTGTAATGGATCGCACGTAAGATTCCGGTTCTTGAGATGGGGGTTCGATTCCCTCCAGGCGCAGTATGAGTTTTACAGGGTCACATAACTTCACAGAATGCCGTTAAATCGGTGTTCTGTTTTTTATTTCGTTACAGATTCGTATGGTTTTGCTTTAAAAGTGTCTGAAAAATAAATCGGTGTAGGGCAAGTACATATCAGCGTAACGAGTTAATCTTGTTGCGCTTTTTGTATGCATCAAAAAGCTAGACATCATTTTACGATATCTAGCACTTAAATAAGACCCTCATCATTATTATAGAAACATATTTCAACACCTGATGTTCTTATCACCGTCATTTGACAGAAACTCCCGTTCACTCATCCCCACGATCATTTCGCCGAATCCGATCCCGCAACCGATCAAAATCAATCGAAATTAGTAACACTGCCAAAATAATCAAAATACCGCCAATGATGTCAAACCCGGTCAATGAAACGCCCAACCAGACCGAAAACACCGCTGCAGATAACGGCTCTAACGAATCCAATAAACTCGCCGTGGTAGCTGAAATCACCTTAAGCCCAGCGTTAAACAAGAACAACGTCACAACCGTGCCAATCAAAACCACAAATAGTAATAAACCAATCAACGGTAAATCAACGTGCGTTGGCCCTTGGGTAACCGATGGGAAAATAAACATCGTCAGTCCTGACACGATCAGTCCCCATCCCGTACAGTTCATGGTGCCGTAAATCGGTAAGACACGTTTAGGAATCAGTGTATAGGCTGCGCTCCCCACCGCCGATAACATGCCCCAAAATAGCACAGAGGTTGACACAGCCAAGCCATTGAACCGCCCGTGAGTCACAATTAACACTGTCCCGACAACTGCCACAATAATACCGATCCATTCGGCTCGACCGGGTAACTGACGAAACCGGACTGCCGTGTAAAAGACCACAAAGAACAATCCTAAATATTGTAAAATCGTCGCCACCGAGGCATTACCATCGTGTACGGCAATGAAGTAAAAATACTGTGCAGGTATCAACCCAAACCAACCATAGTAGGCAACCTGCAGTGCATCTCGACGGTGATGCAATACCGCAAACGGGCGTTGATGTAGCATCCCGCTGCCAATCAACAAAATCACCCCGGCTAAAATCATCCGCAATTGGGTCAACCATGCTGGTGAAATTGCGGGATAACGGTCAAAAATCACCCCTGCTGCAACCCCTGATAGTCCCCAACCAGTAGCGGCAACTGCAGCTAAAATAATGCCGCTCAATGGCGCACGTTTTTCTTCGGTCATCACCCAGCCCCAATCCATGATTTCCCCAACTTGCTCACAACTTCATAATAGCAATTTATATCACCGAAAACTATGGTTTCAGCACGATTTTAACAAGTTGGTTAATTTAGCCGTTAATCAGTGGTTGTTGTGCTCAACGCCGTCCGTTTTCCGTTATCGATAACTATCGGCAAAATCCAAACCCGTAAGCATTGTTCACACCACTACTTCATACTCACTGTGAAACGAATCGACAACCTCACTGTGTATTTCAAAATAGTAAACGCGTTAAAGTAACTGTCTTCGCGTCACCACTCATTTCAGGTTATTTGGCAATTTAATCTACCATGATTTGATAAATTCAACGCCCTTTTCCCGCAACAATCGTTAATTTATGGTATCCTAAAAGTTGTCACAGCACCGATTAGTCCCATTGGTCAAAAAGTTGAGCGTTTTTGTTTGACCTTTATTGACCATTGGGTTAAACTACAAATCAGTTAGTCGGAAGTGACTACCATTATTTACGAAATTAAAGGAGGCTGCAAAGCTATGAACTTAGTCCCAACGGTTATTGAACAATCCTCCCGCGGCGAACGGCTTATGATATTTACTCTCGTTTGTTGAAGGACAGAATCATTATGCTTTCCGGTCCAATCGAAGACGATATGGCCAATGCGATCATCGCCCAACTCTTGTTCTTGGACGCGCAAGATTCTACTAAAGATATTTACCTCTACATCAACTCTCCAGGTGGTGTAATCACCTCTGGGATGGCGATCTACGATACGATGAACTTCATCCAATCTGATGTTCAAACGATCGTTACTGGGATGGCGGCCTCAATGGCCAGTGTCTTGGCATCGTCAGGTACTAAGGGTAAGCGGTTTGCCTTACCTCACTCACAAGTCTTGATTCACCAACCATCTGGTGGTGCTCAAGGCCAACAAACTGAAATTGAAATTGCTGCCGAAGAAATCTTGAAGGCTCGTAAGATGATCAACGAGATTTTGGCTGGTAACTCTGGTCAACCAATCGAACGCGTTAACACGGACACTGAACGTGACCACTACTTAACCGCTCAAGAAGCCGTTGATTACGGTCTGCTAGATGCCATTATGACAAGCAGCAAGGATCGTAAGTAACCCTTTGCTTCATTAACTAAATGCATGTTAAAACGATCGAACTGCCCGCGTTGGCTGTTCGATCCGTTTTTTTGTTGTCTGCTGTCGTTTGTGTCCAGCGTAAGTGTTGGGTGCGATTTGGGTGAAGGCTGTTTGTC
>NZ_BBAD01000073.1 GCF_001311075.1 Secundilactobacillus similis DSM 23365 = JCM 2765 | reverse complement strand
AAAAGATTCGATATGCTGTAATTTCACAGTATGTCGGATCTTTTTTGCTGTCGTTTGTGTCCAGCGTAAGTGTGCGGAGCGAGACGGGTTGAGAGCAGTGTGCAAGGCGACATCGGTGAAGGCGCCCGGGTCTGGCGGGTTTACCGATGTCGCCTTGCATGCAGCTCTCAGTCTCGCGCAGCACCATTCGGCGTGGTGGCCATAAAGCGCGTGGTTGACAGGTTTCTATAACTTCAGGAACCCTGGAAATAACAGTTTAAGTGGCGCCGAATTTTGTAGCCTGAACGAGCGCTTTTCAATGCGGCTTTGGCGAGCGAAGCGACGGCAAATAGCCAACACCCAAATCGCACCCACACTTACGCTGGACACAAGCGTAAGCAAAAAAATTTCGAGACCTAAAACGTTGATTTGACAGCAGTATAAGCAACAATAAAAAGCAGAAATTGAAATTATTTTGCCAAAACCATTGACAGAAATCAAAATCCCCAGTATTATGTGAGCATAGTTAGAAAACGATGAGATGCGATGAAACCTTGAGGATTAGGTGGAAGCGATCGGTTAAGAGAGCGTGGCTGGTGAGAACACGTACGATCCTTCAGCTTAAAGTTAAGGCGGAGCAACCGATTCTTGATTAATAGGAATCGTGGCCGGTAACCACTACCTTACCACCGGATGAATACGTCCGGACTGAGCCGATTGTGTGATGCAGTCGGAAACTAAGGTGGTACCGTGCGAAAGCGCCCTTAAGCAGAGATGCTTAGGGGCGCTTTTTCTTATCGTTTTCGTAAACACATAGTTTCATATAGAATTACCAACACATATTGTTTCAACACATAGGTTCATCTATAGCATCACTAACACATATCGCTCCAACATATTAGCAACAACATATCGTAACACCACATAGAACAACTGATGTAACAGACATCGAAAGGATGACACATATGACAAAATATACAGTAATTGGTGCAGGTGCAATGGGACTTCGTTACGGGGTATTGGTTCAAGAACGGACTGGCAATCAAGTGGACTTTGTTGATACTTGGGAACCCAACGTTGAAAAGATCAAGGAACAGGGCGGCGTTTACGTGTCCCGTGATCATAAGGACCGCCACATGGTACCGATCAACGTCAGTTATCCTGAAGATTATACCGGCGATCCGGACGTTTGGATTATCTTCGTTAAGCAAATGCAATTAGCTGACATGTTGAAACGGTGCGCACCGCTATTCAAGGAACACCAATATGTATTTTCAGCAATGAACGGCATGGGGCACATTGATAAAATCAGTCAGTACTTCCCAGATAACCACATTGTTGGCGGGACGGCGATGATCGCCACCGTGCTTAATGGCCCCGCTGATGTTGACTTCATGGGCGCCCCTCGAATCGGGGAAATGCACATGTGCAATAAGACGGAAACTAACGATGCGATGACACACCAAATCTTCGATGATCAAGGATGCTGGCTTAGGCCCAATCATGACCGATAACTTCATGGGCACGTTGATGTCCAAGGTCGTCTTCAACGCCGTGGTCAACACATTATGCACGATGTTTGAAATTCAAATGGGTCAATTTATTGAGTATCCAGGGGTTAAAGACATGGCCACTCAGTTGATGAACGAATCCTTTGATGCCTGCGAACGGGCCGGCATTCACTTAGTTGAAACCCGTCAGGCCGAAGTTGAATCGGTTGATTACGTCAGCCGAGTTGCTAACCCATACCACTACCCATCCATGTACCAAGATTTCTCGAAGGGCCGTCCAACGGAAGTCGATTACATCAACGGGTACATCGCCAAGATCGGTCGCGAACACGATTACGTTTGCCGGACGCACGAGTTCATTACTCACGAAGTCCACATGGCCGAGATGATGCGCAAATACAAGCAACAACCTGCAGCGGCAACAGTTGCAGCTAAATAAAAACACATAATTGTTTTAGCCATAATCGGGCAACCAAATTGGCGCCCCACATAGCACACTCACACATAGCGTTACCACACATAATCAGCACCACTAACACATAGCTTTAAGTTAACACTCCTTATAGATAAACACATAGTTTCTCATCAAGTTAAGACGCCCGGACCAGAACCTCACACTGGTCCGGTTTTTTTGTGTGATTTATCTCAGTGTTTCGCTTAGATAGACGAATCGAAATTGATAACATCAGAATC
Organism: Secundilactobacillus similis DSM 23365 = JCM 2765; assembly: GCF_001311075.1. Taxonomy (GTDB): domain Bacteria; phylum Bacillota; class Bacilli; order Lactobacillales; family Lactobacillaceae; genus Secundilactobacillus; species Secundilactobacillus similis. The sequence goes on along the minus strand of NZ_BBAD01000073.1, from coordinate 14,753 downwards.
ACGGTTGCTGCTTATCAAAGCGAACGAAATAAAATTATGGCTACAACTTGGTGGCCAAATCGCCTATACTTTAATGGAATAAAGAAACGGCTGGCGCTAAGTCGCTAGTCAGAATCGAAGTGAGTTTATGACCTATCAATTTTGCCCGACCTGTGGCACGAAACTGATTGCTAAAGTGGCCGGTGACGATGGTGAAACCCCATTTTGCCCTCATTGTGACCGTTACTGGTTTCCGATTTTCGCAAGTTGCGTGATGGTTCTGGTTGCGGATCAGTACCACGACGTTGCGTTGGTGAAGATGCCATATCTGTCAAAGCAGTACGAGTCATTGATTTCTGGTTACATTAAACCCGGTGAAACGGCCGAAATTGCGGCTGTTCGGGAAGTTCAAGAAGAACTAGGCGTCCATATTGACCACTTACAGTATGCTGGCACCCACTGGTTCGGCCCGAACAGCGAGTTGATGCACGGCTTTATTGCGGTGATCGATAAGACACCGCTGACCAAATCGGCCGAACTCAGTGTTGCCCACTGGGTACCAGCCGCAAAGGTACCGGACGTGATGTTTCCTGAAACGCCAGATAACGCGGCGTATAAGGTATTCCGCCGGTATTTGAAATTATTGTGACAGTTTTAAAATACTGCCGCGAGTTTAAAAAATTTGGGTTGAAGATTGTCCAACAGACACCCTAGATAGAGTCACCAAATCGGTTGTGATTGCGTTTAAATCATAACCGATTTATTTTTTTGACCCTGAATAAATGTTGATATAATGGCGTTTATTACCGATGTTATAACGTTCTATTAATAGGGAGAAACTAGTAATTAGTAAGTAAAGTAGCATGATTCTAAATAATGAGTGATTATGATATGATAAGGCTGTAATGAAATGCTCTAAACCACTATGGGGAACTAGTGCTTTAGACCGTAATTAGCAACTTTATGCCTTGGAGGGGATTGCTTATGAATCAACATAGGAGTAGTTTTGGAGAACCCAAAACGCATTTTAAGATGTATAAGAAGGGCCGAAAATGGTTAGTAGCCGGCGTTACCGTTGTCGGTATCGGGCTAGGAACGCTGGGTGTGACAACCACGTCAGCGTCAGCGGATACGACGGATGCAGCAACGACTGAATCGGCTAACGTTGATGCGGTTAAGACCGATAAGCAGGCAACGTTGACAGCAGGGACGACGAGCGACACGGCGACGACAGAAAATGGCACAACGAGTGCGTCATCAACGACCACCGTTGAAGCGCCAGCAACTAACACTAGCGATGCTGCTGAAACCACGACAACGCCACAAGCTGACGAACAGAAATCAGCAGCAACAAACGACCAACAAACTGCGCCGGTCGCTGATGCAACAACGCCTGCGCAATCAGATACGACAACGACACCAAAACAGTCAGACACAACGACTACCCAATCAACGACGGTCACTAATTTAGGCGACGCAACGGCTACGGATGTTGATGTAGCTAAAGTGGCTGGTAAGGCAGCTTATGAGGCTACTGGGACACCGCAGAAGATTACAGCGGTGGCGGCGACTACGGCGGATGAGTTGAATTATAGTGCCACCCAAAATAGTGAAGTTCACTTTTTTGATCGTGATGGCAATGAAATCGGGATTGGCGGGAGTACTGGAAGCACATACTCCCAGGATGAATTGAATGCCATAACCGATATTTTACTAACGAATAGTGCCATCGGTGAAAGAACGCCCAATCAAGCTGGTTGGACGGTGGACTATGCTAACAGCACGGTTAATGTAACGGTGGATGGTGTAAAAACAGCCTACACACTTGATGAGTATTTTAAAAAGGTACTGGGGGGCTGGCCTCAACGCAACGGATGACCAATTAACAACGGTCAATCAAGAAGCGCAAGATACGATGCTTAACGAGCCAAATTCGGTACTTAAAGGACTTTGGGGAATCAGAGTTACCGTTGCTGGTACGGCTGTTCAAGATGCGTATGATAAGGCAGTGACAACGAATAGTTTAGCTGACCGGTATGACTTCTTAGCTCGGGCAAGTTATTTACAACAACCAGAAACCCTCAAAGTTGGTGGTCAAGTTTCAGATTGGGCTGTCAACTACGTCTTATTCGATCCAAACGTTACAGTCGAAACGCCATACACCACTGAAGTGAAGGACGCCAACGGCAAGACAATTTCAGGACCACAATCCGCCACGAACACCTACCACGTTCAAACGGATGCGGATGGCAACATCATTTCGGTTGACGATGATATTACAACGCCAAGCATCACCGACACCATTCCGGATGGCCAAACTTTGACTGGCATTACGATCGTTGATACGACGAACGTGAATGGTCTTGTCACCACGGTGACCTACGACCCAAGAACCGGGATGGGCAACGTGGTAACGGTTGACAATGACAGTACTTGGAATATGGCACAGGAACAAGGTAGTGTTGCGGCTTCGGCAAATGCTAAAGCAATTGTAGATGGCATCATTAGTAACTCAGGCAACCAGTACACAACTTCGTTTAGCAAGGTTGCCAATAAGGACACCTTGTTAGCCAACGGGAACGTTAACCAAATTTCGACTGGCACAACGATTACCTATACCGTGACGGCAAATGCAACGATTGATACTTCTTACACCACTGAATTTAAAACGGATACTGGCAAGGTCGTGGGCCCAACGCAAACGGGGAACAATAGTTACGCCGTTCAAGTTGATGCCGATGGCAACATCGTGTCAGTTGATAAGGACAAGACGACCTATGGCGACGTTACGAATCAGATTCCAGCGGGATACGATTTAACCGGTGTGACGATCGTGGACGATACGACTAGTGTTAACCACACTGTGACGACGATTACCTACGATCCAACGACTGGTGTTGGGAACTACGTACTAGTGACGACTGACCTGATACGGGTGAGACGGTTACCACGGACTACGCTGCGGAACAAGGTAGTGCGGCTGCTTCGGAAATGGCAAAAGCGTTGTATGACGCCATTATCACGGGTAAGGACAACACCTACACAACGTCATTTGCGAGTCTTAATAGTCCGGATAATTTGCTGGAAGGTAACATTCATCAATTAGCTGATAAGACGACCATTACCTACAACGTCAAAGCACAAGCAACGAGTGGGACGGTTGAGTACGTCAACCAAGACAATAACCAGGTTGTGAAGCAAGATCAATTGAACGGTAAAGTTGATGATAATGGCACTTACACGGTCGTTGTTCCTGAAGGGTACGAATTAGTACCAGGTCAAGATAGCAATATTGACTACACGTTAGCGCCAGATAATGGCACTAAGCTTACGGTAAAGATTCGGCCAATCTCAAATGCAGGGGATGGCGGTACGACTGGACCAACCACTGATCCAACGAATCCGACGAATCCAACTGATCCGACAACACCGGAGACGACCCCAACCACGCCTGAAACCACACCAACGACCGATCCAACTACGCCGGCAGAACCAGAGCCAACGGTTGTGATCCCAACGGAGAAGCCAGGCCAAAAGCTAACGGCTAAACCTGAAGTTACCCCAGAACCAACGACTAAGGTGACGAAACAAGCGGCGACTGCGGTTAAGACTGGGACGTCGGCTCGGGTCGGTGCGGCTGGTCAGACGGTTACAGGGACCCCAAGTGAAACTGTGACCGCTAATGCTGAATCGGCAACTGCGGCTGAACGGTTACCACAAACAAACGAGTCAGAAACACCTGCGACTGTGATGGGTGTGGCTTTACTGGGATTGATGAGTTTGTTGGGCTTGGGTGCTAAGAAACGCCGGGAAGATTAATTGAATTTGGTTGATTTTTCTGGATTGAGTTAGGGAAATACGGTAAATAAAAAGACGAGTGGGAGGTAGACCACTTGTCTTTTTTGTGTTTGTAGGGTGGTTGTTTTGGGGTGATTTTTGTGGGAAAAAGCTCATCGTGACACTCGAAAAACGGGTATATTTCTAGTTCAAAGTGCTATTGGCGATGTTCATTGCTACTACTTATTTTCGGCGCCACTTGGGCTTTTAGTTGGCAATAATCGGCATTATTTTGAAGCTTGTTGACGTTATTGCACTTATTAGCCTGCGCCGAAATGAGCTCCGCAAAACTGAGAGTTGCATATAAGGCACCTAAGTAATACTGACCAAGGCCCAGCCAGTATTACTTAGGTGCCTTATACTCCACTCTCAAAGCGTTTTGCTCCGCTCTCTAGCTCTCTATTCCCTATGCTGCTTCCCCGTCAATTGCTCAACATCAACCCGGATCACACCAACATATTCCAAATCATGTTGTTTAATTTCACCTGGGAGATCTTCGCCGGTTTCGTGTTTTAACAGTAAGCGCAGGGCGTGCTCTTTTTCTTTCAGATCGTCAACCAACGTTGCTGTACCAGTTCCTAGAACACTTTGGTAAAGGGTGCTGAAATGGCTGAGTTGTTGTGGGTCTTCCGGCACAAACAACTTTGCGTTGGCCACGATGCTGAACGAAACGTTGGGGTTAGCGGCAATTAAGTCGCGCTTCTTGCCCGCTGGGGCACCGTGGATGTACAGGTGGAGTTTGTAGTCTGCGTCGTATTCGTAACCATAGTTAACTGGGACGACGTAAGGGGCTGGGGTATCATTGATGGCTAGGTTTAAAGTCCGGCCATCTTGGACGATTTGTTGTAGTGTTACGGATTCAGTTACTTCACGTTCAGTTCTTCTCATGGTAAAAACTCCTTTGACTGTGTCAGGCTAGCGAATGGTTGCGCTGAGCCAAGTATTTGGGTGTTAAAACGAGGTAGACCAATTGCGTACTTTCTTCAGTTGGTCAGACTCCTCATCCATTATAACGTGTAAGTGATTAAATTAAAAACTAGTTAATCGACTTATGATAGCGGTTTAATGGTTAAAATACCGCTGATAGTAACAGGTATATGATAATCGAAAAAAACAATCAGGACTGGGACTTGACATTTAATTTTAACCGGGTTATCATGTTCCCACGATATGAAAAAGAGATGAGAAGATGAGTAACGTTCTTAACTGTCTAAGAGAACCGCGGTTGGTGTGAAGCGGTACGGGGCGAACGTGAAGATGGTCTTCAACTAAACGGATGGACGAGCGCAAGTAAGTTCATCATGGGTGTGCCCATTACAGCGCTGAGGTATCAACAGGTACCCAATGAGGAAGTGGATGAAAGTCCGCTTCGAACTAAGGTGGTAACACGAGCAATCGTCCTTATTCTCGCAGTATGCGGGAGTAGGGGCGATTTTTTGTTTAGGTAATCTCATCAATGACGAGGGGAGGAAAATATAGTGGCCAAGATCTGCTACTTACATTGTAATAAAATCGCAACTGCTAGTTTTCTACTTGGTGACGGCATTGATGGTCAGGTCATGCAGCGCTTCAGTTGATTCGATTTAAATTGAAGTGACCCACTGACAGGTTCAGGTGTCGCCGTAAGTTGTTCGGCCGTATCAGCAACTCATCAATCCGAGAGGAAGATCGATGGCTCACTGATGCTCTGGAGCAGCGACGGTACCTGAACGGACACGCGCACAAACGCGCAAAGGAGATAACCGTTTATGACAACCACAATTATTGGATACCCACGTATTGGCAGTCACCGTGAATTAAAGTTCGCCGTTCAAAAATACTTCAAGCACGAGATCACCGCTGACGAATTGGCCCAAACCGCCGCCGAACTGCGCCAACAAAACTGGCAAACGGTCAGTGCTGCTGGTATCGATCAGTTAACATCTAACGATTTTTCGTACTACGACATTACGTTGGATACGGCAACGTTGTTCAACATCGTGCCAAAGCGTTATAAAGATCTGAACCTCTCAACGCTTGACGAATACTTCGCCCAAGCACGGGGCTACCAAGGTGATAACGGTGACGTGACCGCCTTGAGTATGAAGAAGTGGTTCAACACCAACTACCACTACTTGGTACCAGAATTCGATGATGATACCGATGTGAAGTTAGTTGGGACGAAGATTTTTGACGAATACAAGGAAGCTAAGGCTCAAGGTTACGCGACCCGCCCAGCCTTGGTTGGCCCTTACACCTTGCTACAATTAGGCCAATACAACGGCAGCAAGCAAGCCCGTGATTACGCCGCTGACTTGATTAAGGCCTACGATGCCGTTTTGAGTCAACTCGCTGACTTGGGGGCCGAATGGATTCAATTAGACGAACCTGCTTTGGTTAAAGACCAAACGGAAGCTGATTTGGAACTCTTTACCGACATCTACAAGCCACTTTTGAGCAACAAGCATGGCTTGAAGGTTCTAGCTCAAACCTACTTTGGCGATGTTCGTGATAGTTACGACTTATTAACTTCCTTGGATTTTGACGGCTTAGGTCTCGACTTCTTGGAAGGTGCCGAAACGCTCGACCTCGTTACCAGCAAGGGCTTCCCAGCTGATAAGACGTTGTTTGCTGGTGTGATCAACGGCAAGAATATCTGGAAGGCCAACTACGACGAAAAACTCGCGTTGATCAAGCAATTGCCAACCGATAACGTTGTGTTGACGACGTCTTGTTCGTTGCTCCACGTGCCATACACGGTGGAAAACGAAGATAAGTTGGCGGATAAGTACATCAAGTATCTGGCCTTCGCTAAGGAAAAGTTGACTGAATTAAAGGATTTGGACAACATTTTGGCTGGCAACGGTGCGGATGCGTTGGCTGCCAACCAAGCCCTCTTCGCTAAGCCACGTTACAAAGAAAACCAAGCCATCATTGACCAAGTTGCTGCCTTGAAGGAAAGTGACTTCCACCGCGAACCATCCTTTGAAGAACGGGCTGCCATCCAAAAGAAGGAGTTTAACTTACCAGAACTGCCAACAACGACGATCGGCTCATTCCCACAAACTCGCGAAGTGCGTCGCAACCGGGCCAAATACAAGCGCGGCGAGATCACTAAAGAACAGTACGATCAATTCAACCGCGACCAAATCAAGGCCTGTGTTGAATTCCAAGAAAAGATCGGCATTGATGTGCTCGTCCACGGGGAATACGAACGCAATGACATGGTCGAATACTTTGGTGAAAAACTCGACGGCTTCCTGTTTACCCAAAACGCTTGGGTTCAATCATACGGGACCCGTTGTGTTAAGCCACCAATCATCTGGGGTGACGTTTCACGGAACGCGCCAATCACGGTTGCCGAATCCGTTTACGCGCAAAGTTTGACTGACAAGCCAATGAAGGGGATGCTGACTGGTCCCGTTACGATCTTGAACTGGTCATTCCCTCGTGAAGACATTTCGAAGAAGGAAACCACGCTTCAAATCGCGTTGGCCATCCAAGAAGAAGTGTTGGATCTTGAAAAGAACGGCATTAAGATCATCCAAATCGATGAAGCTGCTTTGCGTGAAAAGTTGCCACTACGGAAGTCGGACTGGTACAATCGTTACCTTGACTGGGCCATTCCAGCGTTCCGGTTGGTTGGTAGCAAGGTTCAAGCAACCACGCAGATTCACACCCACATGTGCTACAGTGAATTTGGCGACATCATTGATGCCATCGATGATATGGATGCTGACGTGATTTCATTTGAAGCCTCACGGCTGATTTGACATTGCTGGATACGCTACAAGAAGACCACTTTAAAACCCACGTGGCCCTGGTGTTTATGACATTCACTCACCACGGATCCCATCCGAAGCTGAAGTTGCAGGCACGATTCACAAGATTTTGAAGAAGGTGCCACTGGACAACGTTTGGATCAACCCGGACTGTGGTTTGAAGACACGGGGCACGACTGAAACCACTGCTAGTCTGGAAAACGTTGTAGCGGCAACGCACCAAGTACGTCAGGAACTCGCTCATGAAGGTCGTTAATTGTTTCAACGAACGCCCCGTGATTTCGTTTGAAATTTTTCCACCACGGCCAAATGCGTCTGAGAAGGCTTTGGACAGATTTTACACATCGTTAGAAACCTTAGCGAGCTTAAAACCGGCCTACATCAGTGTGACGTACGGTGCTGGTGGCGGTGATAATAAGTCTGGTACGTTGGACTTATGTCACTACATCAAAGAACAGTACGGCATTGAAGCGGTGCCCCACATTCCGGGACTCAACTTTACGAAGGCTGGCGTTCAACAGTATTTAAAAGAATTAGAAGCTGATGGGTTGGACAACGTCCTGGCGTTAAGAGGGGACTTACCCGAGGACGGCCACATTCCCGGTGATTTCCAATACGCTAGTGATTTGGTAACGGAAATCAAGCGAGATGGGGACTTCAACGTGCTGGGTGCGTGTTACCCGGACGTTCACCCGGAAGCAAAAGATAGCGTAAGTGATATTAGAGGACTCAAATGCAAAGTTGATGCAGGGGTTTCTCAGTTAATTACGCAACTCTTCTTTGAAAATGAGCATTACTACCAGTTTTTGGAACGTTGCGAATTGGCCAGCATCGATGTCCCGGTTCAAGCCGGCATCATGCCAGTGGTCAACGAACGCCAAATTCGAAAAATGGCGACGATGAACGGCGTGGCGCTACCACCAAAGTTCCTGAAGATGATGGCGCACTACCAAGACAACAAAATCGCCATGCGTGACGCGGGAATCGCCTATGCGGTGGACCAAATTGTCGACCTCTTGTCAGAGGGCGTTGATGGGGTGCATCTGTATACGATGGATAATCCGGTTGTGACGAAGCGGATTTGTGAGGCAATTGCGACGCTGATTTAGAGAGCGGAGCAAAACGGTTAAAGACTGGAGCATAAGGCCCTCCCAGCATAACCCCCGGTTTTTGGGGGTTGTGCTGGGAGGGCCTTATGTGCAAGTCTTTGTTTTGCGGAGCTCATTTCGGCGCAGGCTAATCAAAGCAGTAACGTCAACAACCTTCAAAATGTTACCGATTATTGCCAACTAAAGCCCAAGTGGCGCCGAAAATAAGTAGTAGCAATGAACGTCGCAGTAGCACTCAGAAACAGAAAATCAGCTATCCGGTTTTTGGAGGTTGTGCTGGGAAGACCTTGCATGCAACTCCCTGTCTTTTGGAACTCATTTCGGCGCAGGCTAATCAAAGCAGTAACGTCAAAAAACTTCAAAATGTTCCCAATTATTGCCAACTAAAGCCCAAGTGGCGCCGAAAATAAGTAATAGCAATGAACATCGCCAGTAGCACTTTGAACTAGTAGAACCCCCACGAACAAAAATAAACGACTCACGCAATAACGTTAATTTGCGCAGGTCGTTTATTTGCATTTCTCAATACGCACCCCCTAACCCCACCCCAAAAACTGTGGTATCCTTAACCCATCAACAATAGGGGGTATCATCATGAAAAGTAGATCAATCATCCTCACCATCGCCGCTAGCCTAGGGGTGCTAGCAGCAACTATAACCACGGCACAGGCCGCTAGTTACAAGCAGTCCAGCAATGCCATCACCCAGTACACGGGCAATAGCCTGCGAACGGTGAATAATACCGCCACGGGTTTCGTCAAAGCTGGCGCCTACCAGTTTGCGAAGGATCCGAATGGCACCAACACCATCAGTAGCGTTGGTGGTAACCAAAAGTGGACGTTGAAAACGAAGTACCAGTTACCAACGACCCATGCGGCGAAGGGGAATGCTAAATACGATATGACCAACCCGCAATCATTTGCCTACGACGGCGGTCACAACCTGTACGTGCTGTACCAACCACACTACACGCCGGGCATGACGAACAAGGGTTTCGTTGCGCGGTTTGATATGAACAAGCTCAACAAAATGTCATACGCTAAAACCCAAGCTGCCATGGATAGCAAATCCGGTAATTCGGCAGTTAAAATTGGTGGCATTTTTACTACCGGCCACGGTCAATCGCTGGCTTACGACAAGAAGCATAAGTCGCTGTACATGTGGCGTGATTTAACCATGAAGGCGACTAGAACGTCAACGCTGCAGCGAATTAGTACCTCATCATTGACACCCAATAAAGCAATCACCTTCCACATGACCAACCACGGCGTTAACGTCCCGGGTGGCCACGAATTAACCTTTGATCATAGCGGTAACGCCTACTACTGGACCGTTTCTGGATCAAAGGTGAAGGTTTACAAAGGGACGATTGGCACAAAGACGGTGCACTTCCGCCTGACGAAACAATTGTTCACCCGGCGTCCAGGCACGCATGAACAGGCCATCGGTTACAACGCGCATAACGGTCGGCTATACCTCGTGGCGGATGATTCGATTACCAGTTTCCCAGCCAAAAAATTGAACGGTAACGGCTCGTTGAAGTCTAGTGATTTCAAATACAGCAAGTTCAATTCACACCGGGAATTTGAAGCGTTGGCTTTTGATAACGCCGGTCATGGCTTGCTGTTGTCGAACCGGAATCCGGAGGTTTTGCGGTCGACTAGTGCTTATTAGATTTTAGGAGTTAGATTGACAAGCATCGAACTGGCGTCTTAACTCATAGTTGGTTAAGGATATTATTGAGATTCAAGACTGTTAGCTAGCCTAAACACGTGACAAAACGCAAGTCCCGGTCATATAAGACAATAGCGGCGTAGACTCCAAGAACCGGAGTCCACGCCGCTATTGTCTTATTCTAGGATTTAACCACGTTTTGGGACGCCACTAATGCGCTAGTCTCTAACCGCTTTGTTTCACACGCGCTACTCTTCAAACTTCCCCGTCGACTCATCCAATGAACTCGAAATATCATGGATCTGGTCATACCGGTAAGTTTCGTCGTACTGGTGCGTATCCTTGTCGTACGCCTTTACTTGAAGGACGTCTTGATGCGGCCAGCTGACGATGTAGGTGTAATCGTCATAGTCGAAGCCGTAGTCATCGGCAATTTCGTCGATGCCGTACTGTTCATCGCCACTGTACTCTTCTTCAAACAAGCCGTGGTTATTATCGCCACTGTCTTCGCTATCAACATCACTGCTTTCGGATGATGACGAAGCTGAGGCACTTGAACTGTTGGTGGCTTGGGTCGCAGTCACTGGGGTATCACTGTCAGCATCATCGTTTGGTGTAGAGAGGTCGATCTTGATGCTCTTGGCCTGTGCTGAAACAAGGTTCTTCGTAACCGATTTTGAATTATCGGCACTGCCACCAAGCTTGAAGGTGTAGCGACCTGGGAACAATGGGCCGGCTTTGTAGGAATAGTTGGTGTTGTTGGCCGTTGCCACGTTCAACCCGTTGAGGCTAATGGTAGCTTGGTCGATGTTGGTGGTTACCGTTGGGTACATGGCAATGGTTTCTAGTTTGTATTTAGGAAAAATCAACGCTTCGTGCCCGTCCTTAACGAGTTTAAAGGTACCATCACTGGTTTGATCGGTAGTCAGCAGGTCGTTTTTTATGTTGGCCAAATACTGCTTGTCTTGATCCAAATAAGTCATGAACGGTGCTAGTCCCTTGGCGTTGATCGACAGGCTTGGATCAGTGGTCGTCAGGAACTTGACGGCGCCGGTCTGGTCCCGCTTTTGGAGGGTGGTGATCATGCTGTTGACTTGCTTTTGCTTACTATAATTGCTGTTGCCCCAAGCGTAGAGCCCGCCTAAAATCACGATGACAACAAGCACCGCAATTAGCCACTTGCGCTTACCGTTACCGGTATGATGGCCCGTGCGGCGAGCTGGTTTCGTTTGCGTAGGTGCCGTTGGTGTCGGTTCTGGCTGCGGTGTTGATGTTTCTTGACTAGCAGTAGCCTGTGGCGTTAATTTTTGACCACAGTTACCACAAAAGGTATCAGTAGCACTGATTGGTGTGCCACATTTAGGACAGTAAAGCATGATTGATCACCTCAAATTAGGATTTAAATTGCTGAAAAATATCACGATAAGCTAATGGTAATGCGTGTTGCCAGTACGACCAATTGTGATTGCCAAAGTGGTCCACTTGATAAACCGGCTGGATGTGTTGCGCGCGTAATTGTTGAACGAAGCGGTTAACGTCGGCTACGGGCACGGTGGTGTCCTTAGCCGTTGTTTCAATATAGAAATGAGCGGGCGTTTTAACCCGTTTTAGGTAGTTAGGCAAATTCCGACTGGGTTGATCCTGCTCAAACGTCCGTTGACTAAATGCCCCGTTAACCTTAAATGCTGGAATCTGCGTGTTCGTTTGAACGGTTGCCGGTACCTGCTGCCAGATGGCGGGAGAAATCAGCGCACCAGTTGAAAAGAGGTGCGGGTGTCGGAAAATCAACCGAGCAGCGCCGTAGCCACCCATGGAAATCCCGCCAATTGCGCGTTTAGACTGACCAGCAAGCTGATAGGTTGCTGTGGTTTTGGGAATGAGGTCATCGACAATGGCGCTTTCCATGTTGCTGCTGGCGTTATTGAGGTAAAACGAATTGCCACCATCTGGGAAAATTGCAACGACCGGAATCCCGGTCTGCTTGATCAACCGGTCAAGGTAGGCCTTTGAGTCCGCTTGGGTGGTGAGGTTTGTTTCGTCACCGTAAAGCCCGTGTAACATATAAATGCTGGCAAAGTGGGTGCCGCTTGCCTTTAAGCGTTGGTAATTTGTTGGCAGGTAAACCCGGTATCGCCACTGGCGGTGAAGTTGTGGGCTGTAGAAACTTAAAGCTTTAACAACGCTGGGTGTAGTAGGTTGGCTGTTAACCGTCAACGTGGCCCGCTTTTTAGGTTGCGAAACCGCAGTAGTGGACGGCTTTGAACGTTGATTAGTTTTGGTTGTTGAGGTTTGAGAGGCTGGTGGGATGACGTAGTTGTTTGAGGCGTCATCGCATGAATGAGGCCACCAACGATCAGAATCAGGCAGGCTAAGCTAACGACGATCAGTAATCCAAGTTTCTTTTTCATAACGCCTCCTGAATTTCAATATTAATATGGTTAAATTAGTTTAATCTTACAAAACTCTTAGTTGAATAACAAGGCTTAGTTGCTAGTCCAATTAAGTTAATTAAATGATGCAATTGTAATTGAAATAATTTGTGAAGATTGATAGGACGGCGTTGTTAAGCTGATTGAAAACCTGACAATCGGTGTCTTCGTCTGAACGAGCGCATACTTGCGACGTTCTGGGACAAGTATACCGACTTTATCGGATTTAGAAGTTAATACTTGATACTTAAAATCAATCCCGGTAAACTACGGATGAAAAGTTAACTAGACCAATTAATTGACGTTGTTTCTAGGATAAGGGATCAACCAATCTAGCGGACATGTAAAGGGATGGTATTTGATGATGAGAAAGGTTAATCAAGCATACGACAGAGACAAAAATATGGTTTAAATTATACAAACTCGGAACAAGGTGGCTATAACTAATGTTACTGATGCGACATTAATGTTAGCCGAAACATTGGTTAGTGCGAAGGCGGGGACGACTGATTTGGTAGTGGTGCGTGTGGTAACTGCACCAGATGATGCTACTGAAACAAATCTGGTAGAACCATTACTATTGCCTATGTTCCTGAACATAACGGTACCAGATACTGATGGGACGACGCCAGACCCCGACTCATTTGGAACAGTCAGCTCTGCAACACCAACCCCGGGTCCAGTTTTCGAAACTATAAGCGACGACCCTTCCAAGTTAGGATCAACCGCACCTGAAGCCCCCCAAGCAGGTGCCAGTATCGGAACTGGATCGACACCGGCCCGGGAACCTAACGCCCAGCAAGCGTCCCCAAGGACAGTTTCCTCCCCAGTTGCTAACCCCCAGGCACCGACTGCCGGGACGGCGCAAGCAGCAACGGACGCGCAAGCAGCACAACAGCTACCTCAAACTGATGATGCGGTTTCGATTTGGCGTCAGGTTGGGCTTGCACTGCTGAGCTTGTTAGGATTAGTTGGTTTAACGAAACGGCGTCGGCGTGATGGAGGTGATGCGTGATCCGTGACTATCTAGAGCGGTATGAGTAGTAGAGAAAGAACAAGTATCACCTCAGCAAGGTTGTTTTGAGCAGCGTGATCGTGTCCGCATCTTGGATATGGTAACGCTGCTTATTTGTATGGTGGCCTCGGTTGGCGTATGATAAAGGTCGCATTTAATGCCAAATCCATTCGAAAGTAGGCTGCTAACCATGGCCCAAACCAAACTCGATCTCGCCAAAACGGCGCTGGTCACCATCGATCTTCAAGAAAACATCTTGCACCCCCAACCATTAGTTCCGCATGCGGTTGATGATGTCGTTGCCACCAATAATCAATTAGCTGATCATCTGAAAAATACCGCTGCACTCATCACGCTGGTGGGCGTCAACGTTAGTGATGTCCATCGACTGAGTGCGATTGATGAGCACCAAGACGAACGCACGATTGACCGGACTCAAGAAGACATTACGCAAGTCCTCGATGTTGCGCACGACGTTGATGCACAAAACGTGATTCAGGTGACGAAACATAATCCGGGCGCATTCTTCGGAACTGACCTAGATCTACAACTACGGCGACACGGCATCGATACGATTATCCTAACCGGGGTTTCAACTTCCAATGGCGTTTATGCGACAGCGTTGGATGCTTATCAGTCCGCTTACCGGTTGATTGTCGTGGCGGATGCCTGTTCGGACCGCAACGTTGAGAACCATGAATTTATTATGAATCGACTGATGCCTCGAATCGGCGAGGTGACCACCTTGGCCGAATTATTGCCACGGTTGTGATGATGAACGTTAAAAAGCCTAACGCGTTGTGCGTTAGGCTTTTTGCTGTCGCTTGTGTCCAGCGTAAGCATTCTTCTGTTTAGTTTGTGAAGTGCGGTGATTTGTGTAAACTGTCGATTCCGGTATCCGGCCAGGTTCCTGCTGTGGGGCCGGCCTGAGCCAAAGTGCGGTCTCAGG
>NZ_BBAD01000072.1 GCF_001311075.1 Secundilactobacillus similis DSM 23365 = JCM 2765 | reverse complement strand
TGTCAAACAGCCGACACCCAAATCGCACCCAATGCTTACGCTGGACACAAACGACAGTAAAAAAGCCCTGAGATGTAATTCTTCAGGACTTTCTTGCGTTATATTCTGGAGCCTGATCGAGTTTTGGTACGCTCTAATTGAGGCTTGTAATCTCACCATCATCAATGGCTTTTTGGATCTTCTTCGCCTCATCTAACCGGGATTCCACAATGTACTTCATCGTAATATCCTTATCAGATTCGGCTTGGTTAAACTGTTCAGTTAAAAAGTCGATTTGGTCTTTTAAATATGATACAAGGTCCATCTTCTCCACCTGCTTTTTATGCTTTAGTTCCCATTATAAGGCAATTCGAGTTAATTGTCGTCACGATTGCCGCCAAAGAGGATCAAAAGCCGTAACAATTGGAGGAAGGTTGAGAGGGCTGCAGCGACGTAGGTCAAGGCCGCTGCGGTCAACACTTTGCGCACCATTGGCACTTCTTGCGGTGTCAGTAAGCCGCCGTCACTCAAAATTGAAAGGGCCCGGCGAGAGGCGTTAAATTCAACGGGTAAGGTCACCAATTGGAACAGTAACGCAAACGAGAATAACAAAATGCCCAAGTGGATCAACGTCTGGTTCATCCCCATAAACACCCCAATCAAAATGAGTGGGAAGGAGGCGGTGGAGCCGATGTTGGCGAGGGGCACGATAGCGGATCTCAACCGCATGGGGCCGTAGTTGTTAGCGTCTTGAACGGCGTGGCCGCATTCGTGGGCAGCCACCCCGATGGCGGCTACGGAGGTTGAATTGGCCGTGGCCTGTGACAAACTTAAAATCTTAGTCTGGCCGTTGTAGTTATCGGTTAAGTTACCATCAATTTCCCGCACACCCACGTCGTTGATCAGTGACTGTTGCAGGATGTATTGGGCTGCGCTAGTCCCGGTGGCACCGCTTTGGGCGCGCACCCGGTCGTATTTGGCAAACGTACTATTCACATATGCTGACGCGGCCATCGAGAGTAGTAGGCCGATGATGACGAGGAAGTACGTGGGGTCAAATAACGCAAAAATTGGTGAGGTCATTCGCATCGCTCCGTTTCTAAAATTGGTTTGACTAATGTTGACCAACATTATAGCAAATAATACCGGTGGGTGCACGGAAATCGGTGGTAATTAACCGAAGTGTTAGGAATTCAATTCACTCGGGAGGGCTGAAAATTGCCCGGCACCTGCCAAAGTGCTATAACAAATTTGGAAGGGGCGAGAGAAAGAATGGAAACGAAGCAATTGAGTGGTCGGGCACGAACCTGGTTTGTCGCGACCCTATTAATGGGCACTTTTACGATGTCGATCAGCCAATCAGCGCTATCGACGGCTTATCCAACATTGATGCGGTACTTCAACATTTCGGCGTCAACGGTTCAGTGGTTAACGACTGGGTTCATGTTGATTATGTGCGTGATGATGCCGGTCAGTCCGTGGTTGTTGGGAAATTTAGGCTTTAAGCCACTTTTCTTGAGTGTGTTAGTGATGTTTGATGTGGGGACGCTGTTGATTATTTTAGCGCCGAATTTTCCACTGGTTTTGTTAGGCCGGGCGCTGGAAGCCATTGGCGTTGGGGTGCTATTTCCATCGTATCAAACCGTGCTGTTGGCAATCACGCCTGAGGAAAATCGGGGTAGTGTGATGGGCTTAGCCGGTTTGGTGATGGGCTCGGCGTTAGCTGTTGGCCCGATCATCTCTGGTATTGTCTTGCGTTTTACCAGCTGGCAAGGCCTATTTATCGTGTTCATGATCGTCATTACGCTGGTCGTTTTACTGGCGCTACGAACGATCATCAACGTGTTGCCAAGTACGCCATCCAAGTTGGACGGGCTATCAGTGGTTTTGCTGGTTGGGTTCGTTGGTGTGTTATACGGCATCAACGAGATCGGCAAAGCGGGCGTGAACTGGTCGATTGTTGGGACCATCAGTCTGATCAGCATTCTTGCGTTGATTTGGTTTGGGTACCGGCAACTGCATTTGTCAGAACCACTACTGGATCTGCGAGTGTTTGCGGTGCCGCAATTCAACGCCGCCGTTTGGTTGACTGGGTTGTCGTACATCGCCTTGATTGTGGTGACGATCGTCTTCCCACTCTACTACCAACTTGTGTTGGGTGTCAGTCCGTTTATCTCTGGAATGGCGCTGGTACCTGGCGCGGTGTTCTTGAGTGTGCTAAATCCCTTGACCGGGAAGTTAGCAGACCGACTGGGCTTTAAGCGCGTGCTGTTGATTGGCATGACGATGATCTTAGTCGGCTGGGGAATCTTAGTGTTAATTCCCGGTACCGTAGCACTCTGGGGCATGATGCCAATTGCCATGCTAATTGAAGGGGGCAACGCTTCGTGATGATGCCAGCGGTGACGCTGGGCGCGGATGCCTTACCGAAACAACAGTTGTCTCACGGGACAGCGGTGATCACTACGATGCGGCAACTGTTGGGGTCAACCGGCGTTGCCGTGGCCACGTTACTGTTATCGTTGCATGGTGGGACCGCTAGTTTGGCGGGGTTCCACTTGGTATTTATCGTGTTCTTTGTCTTAGAGCTGATTGGATTAGGGTTAGCGTTGAGTTTGAAGGAACATCGAGTGGCGATGGCGGCTTGATAGATTAATTCTTGGACAATCAAAAAGACAACCTGATCTGCGTTTAGCAGGCGGTTGTCTTTTTTATGTAAGCTCATCATAATAGCTCTAATGACATATAAATGGCTGACTGATGCCTAGCGCGTCAGGCCCGCCCGAATCTCTTCAAGCACCGCAGTAGTCGGCTGCCAGTGGCGGTCCTTAATGTTTTTTTGCACCATGATCACCATGGCAACGACGAATTGGTTGGCGTTGGCGAACGTCACATTATTGATCTGCCAGTGCACGTAATCGATCGTCACTTGGCCCAAAACCCGAATGACGATCACGTGTGACTGGCCACTTAAACGTTCTACCATGTCAATGTATCGGTTAGTTTTCCGTCTTAGTCCAAGCAACGCAACCACATCCCCTCTTTTTCTAAAATTATACGCCAGTTAGTTTGGGGGTGCGAAAGATTATTTTGTTATGCAAGAAAAATGATAGTTCTCTCATAAAGAAATCTTTACTGGGGATTTTAAAACATGTAACCGCTATAAAGGTGATGAAACCGCGATGTATAGCTTGCTTGGATTTGGACTTTTTATGAAAACAAGTCACCACTGGTATCAGGAATATTTTATTATAATCTCATTTTTAGTTTTCGTTCGGGTTTAAATAGGCTACAATAGGAATAAGGCAATTTGAAAAGACCTTGGAAGGAGAATTACGACCTTATGACTGAGTCAAGCAAAGTTGAAACGGCTGCGTTATATATGAATCCAGCCAGAGATGTTGCAGTTTTAAACTACAGCAACAAGTACATCTCCGACATCTTTACTTTAATTAACAGTAAAGAACTCGCCGAAGTTGTTCGTTTATTTTTAGAGCATAGAAGACATGATGAGGAAAGTACCAAGAATTACTTCGAGGATACCGACCCTAAAACCTATTTGGATACCATCCGTGCGGTATTGTTAAACCGCGACGATGCATTTGATAAATACAACCGTGAAGAAATCCTCGACAGTATTGAAGAACTTTACTCTTACTACCGTTCATACCTTCGAATCGGTGTGTTGAACGTTCATGGTAGCGACGCAACGACCAACACCTTTATGCAGATGGATAACCAATTTAATGAATTGGTGATCAAAACTTACCGGACGATTGAAGAGAAACTCCAAGGCTCTCGCAACAAAACCTATCGTCAAGTGAGTGCTGGGACATCTGCTTGCGTCTTGACTCAATCACATGATTGGCCAATTCCAAGTGGTTACGAAGCATTGAAGCCAATTCGCTTCTTAGATACCTTGATGCTACGGCCACCAATGATGATGACGACCCCAAGTAACAAGCGGGAAGGGACCTTTACGGCGGTTCCTGATAACCCAATCAACAAGTTCCATGGCTCACAGAGCGAATGGTACTGTTTCCCAGCTAAGATCGGTGAAAGTTTAGCTTACATCTACTTCCACCGCGATTACTTCGTTAGTGGGATCTCACTTGCTAACTTGTTTGAAGTTGCCGATGCCAAGGACGTTGCTGGCCACAAGCCAGACTTGATCTTGCTCTTCGGGCTTCAAGAAACTGAAGGCGGCGTGAGCCACTACTACCACGATACCGAAAACGATATCTGGGTTGGTGAAGTGCCATACAACGATAAGACCACTTACTTCGGTTACATGAAGAAGATGTGCTTGACGTTACACAACTTACACATGATCTACGAGAACCGCTTACCAATCCATGGTTCAATGGTTCGGATCAAGTTCTCAAACGGCAAGAACAAGAACGTGGTCTTCTTCGGTGATTCAGGTGCCGGGAAGTCCGAATCTTTGGAAGCCTTGCAAGAAATTGCGGACGATAAGATTTTGAGTCTTGAAACCATCTTTGATGATATGGGGAGCTTCACCTTAACGGATGACGATCTCTATGCGCAAGGGACTGAAATTGGGGCCTTCGTGCGGTTGGATGACTTAAGTTCTGCCGTGGCCTTCAACAACATGGACCGTGGGGTTTACTTGAACCCTGACCGGAAGAACGCCCGGGTTATCATTCCAGCTGATTCTTACCGTCGCGTGATTGCGCACCACGGCATCGACATGTGGGTCTACGCAAACAACTATGATAAAGAAATTGGGATCCACCAATTTGATAACAAAGACGAAGCAAAGGCAACCTTCATCGAAGGCAAGCGATTTGCTTTGGGCACGACTGATGAAGTCGGCATGAGCACCACCTTCTTCGCTAACCCATTCGGGCCAGTGCAAGAAGAAGAAAAGACCCGTCCAATCATCGACAAAGTCTTCGATCGTTTATTCGACCAAGCGTCTACGTCGGTGAAGTCTACACCCACTTGGGTACGGACAAGTCGAAGGACAGTTTGAATGAGTCAGCACAAGAGTTGTTGGATGTGTTGATGAACTCGTAGAGAGCGGAACAAAACGCTTTGAGACTGGAGCACAAGCCCCTCTCACCATAATCCCGGTTTTGGGGATTGTGGTGAGAGGGGCTTGTGTGCAAGTCTCAGTTTTGCGGAGCTCGTTTCGGCGCAGGCTAATGAATGTGGTAACGTCAGCAAGCTTCACAATAGTACCGATTAACACAAATTAAAGTCTAAATGGCGCCGAAAACAAAGTAACAGCAATGAGCGTCGCCAGTACCACTCTGATGTAGCAAATTACCCCGGTTTTTGGGGTTTGTGGCCGGAGTGCCTTATGTGCAAGTCTCTGCTTTGTGGAACGCGTTTAGTCTCGAGGACATGAACGTGGTTGAGTAATATCAGCCACAAAGAAAACCACAATATAAGGCGTCCCCGATAGACTGGCTGGTTTTTGGCCAGTCTATCGGGGACGCCCTTATATGCAACTCTCAGTTTTGTGGAGCTCATTTCGTCGCAGGCTAATAAATGTGGTAACGTCAGCAGGCTTCGCCGGATTAACGATTAGCGCAAACTAAAGCTTAAATGGCGCCGAAAACAAAGTAATAGCAATGAGCGTCGCCAGTACCACGCTGATGTAAAAAAGCACTCTGGTTTTTGCGCTTTATGGCAGAAACGCTGCACCCACGCTAAAACTAAGAAATGGACAAGTTGACTCAATGCCAACTTGTCCATTTCTTTTGTTTCTTATACCACATAACCGATACATTAAGAGAATCTAAACATCACTCAAATACCTTGCCCCAAATCCCCAAACCAACTATACTAGTCCAAAATCAAACGAAAAGGGTGGTTGCCCGTGCAAACATTGTTCATGAAAATTATCTGGTCGTTCCTGACCGTTGCTGGGTTTGTGGGTGCCATCATTGGCGCGTTGTTGCCAGTTATTCCAGGAATTCCGTTCTTGATCTTGGCGATTTATAGTTTGAAGAAGTTGTCGCCATCATTCCATCGCTGGTTGAGTAATACGCGGTTAGCGAAGTGGTTGCAGGAACGGCAGCCGAAGTTGGCGAAGTGGTTGGTGGGGTAGTTGGAGACGGTTATTTAGTCTTAACATGTTCGTTCACGACTATTGCGTAGCCTAAACGTGTTTCGAGAGAACGCTGCTTTCCTTAGGATTGGGCCTGTTCTGCTCGTTACTTTTATCTAGCCTAAACGTGTTCCGAGAGGCAGGGACTTGCACCTAAGGGACTTCCACCACAATCCCCAAAAACCGGGGATTCTGGCGGAAGTCCCTTAGGCTCCAGTCCCTAAACGCCTCTCTCCACACTCTCTCCAAAAAATAAATGCATATTCAGTGCAAATCCCCTTCATCTCAGGTACGCTATAGCAGTCAACGTGGTTAAGTACACCTGACATTACCATTAGAGGGGGCAACAACATTGAAGGCACAACAATTAGGACTCGTCATTGCTGGCGCCGCAGTGATTATCGGCTTGGGCATTCTCCAACCGAAGACAGCGGCTGCTTACCAGTGGCACGACACAGCCAACCAACCGACGACTGAAAAGAACGCAGCTTACTATGGATCACGCAATGGTCAACATCAAGTAACCTTGAAGCAAGGCGATTCTGTTAAACAAATGACGGCTGGGACACGCTAATTAATTAAGAAACGGGGGAAGTGACCCTCGTTTTTATTTTGCTTAAATTCTGGTAAAGGCAGAGTTTATTATTTCATTTATCAGTCAATAAATGTTAAACTGAATTAACAACTTGAAAGGATGCGGTTAAACATGGCACAGACATTTACTAAAGAAGAATTGAAACAATACGATGGACAAGATGGGCGTAAAGCTTACGTGGCTATCGATGGAACGGTTTATGATTTAACGGATGTTCCAGCTTGGCAGGGTGGCAAACACCACGGCCAAATGGCAGGGAACGACCTTTCTGAAGTGATCAAGAAGGCCCCGCATCAAAAGAGCGTTTTAGCAAAGTTGCCAGTTGTTGGCACGTTAACTGACTAATAAATAATAAAGGTTGTCGTCATATCATCGCGTAGATGATATGACGGCAACCTTTTTTTGACAACTATAATCGATATTCCTGAAATGACTGATAATCGGCCGCAACCTGTGTGACGTATGACTGCGACCATTTGGCAACGGCTTGGTCAAATCGGTCAGAGTGGCCAACGTAACCGAGGATCAACCCAGCCGTTGGACTTTGGGCGTGCCCAATGCCTAAGACCCACGCACAAGTTTTAGCGTAGGCTTCAAACTGGTCCCAATCAAGTTCAGCAAGGTCAACAGATGCCTTCATGTCCCGGAATTGGCGAACGTAGAAACTCTTCGTAGGCGTTGCGAAGTAGCGAGGAATGGATCAGAAGCTGACTGCAGAATTTTTTGGCAGTTAACGATCCGCTTACCTTCGTTTTGTTCGAACTGGGCGTCTTCTTCGGGGAGTTGCTCAGCGAGCTGTCGGGTGGGTAAGGCTTCCTTGATTTGAAGCACGAGGTGGCTATCGTCGAAACTGGTAAGCAACACTAAGTAGCAAAGCGAGCCAAAGCTGCCAACGCCAACGCTATGCCGAACGATGTCGGTGATTTCAAACTGCGATAGCAACAGATTGACGTCAGGCTGCAAGGTCTGGCGGTACTTGGAAAGGTAGCGTTGTAAATGCTTGGTGACGTTATCGTTCACGTGACGGGTTCTGGGCGCATTTTCCTTAAAACGACAGTTACCGTCGTCATCCGTTTCGGTAAACTTGCGAACCACCTGTTCGGAATCACGCTTGCCAGCCTTGTTCAGTAACTTTTGAAGCTTTTCAGAGTGCAGACTCTTGGCTGGAATCGTAGCCAGCACGGTTTCAACGTTGTTTACGGGGTAGAAGCGGTTTAACGTGGTTCGTTCAAACATGGCACGTAAACTTTCGCGGTAAGTAGCACCCAGTTCTGGTAAGAGGGCGGTTAATTTCTCCGAGTCGAATTGGGACTCCTGACCGGCTAATAAGGTGCTGACCGTCAACCGTTTCACGTCCCATTCAAAGGGGTTGATGCCCGTTTCATCGAAATCGTTCAGGTCAAATAACAGGTGGCGTTCGGGCGAGCCGAAGAAGCCGAAGTTACCAATGTGGGCGTCACCACAGATGACCGCGTGGATCGGTGAATTAGGTTGCCGGATGAGGTCATATTCCATTAATTCGGCGGTGCCTCGGAAGAAGGAGAAGATGGATTGGCTCATCCGTTGCGTGCGTTCAGGCAACAGTTCCGGAATTAAAATTGAGCGCACCTGATCCATCAAGTAATTAGGATCCCGGTCGATTGGCGTAAACGTGCCAAGGTCGTCAAAGGAGAAGGCGTCACGAAGCTGCTTGCCCATCTTCTTTTGCTTTTTTAGCGGTTGGGTCACAACCAGCTGACTCAGATCAAAGGGTTTAACCGACATGTTAAAGACTCCTTAAGATAATTGATTACCCTCAGTGTACCGTTTTTGAAGGGCGTTCGCTAGGGGCGGCAACGGGGCAACGATTCACAAGGTGCTTCGTGAGTTGAAAACGGGCGGTAGATAAGTCCTGCAAGCAATAAATGAGGTGTGTTATCGCCCGAGTTCATCTGATTTCATAGAATTTTTGATGAAACATTTAGTAAAAATTTTACCATTTAATTTGAACTTGCGTTATACTGAAAACGGAATCATACTGAATGAATAACACTTTAACTGAATTAAGAGGAGTGCAATCAATGACCTGGAAAGATAACTATCAAGTATGGAAAGATTATAAGGATTTAAACCCGCAGATTGCGGCTGAATTAGCTGAAATGGCTGGCGATGACGCCGCCTTAGAAAACGCCTTTACGAAACCAATGGCCTTTGGGACCGCCGGCATGCGCGGTTTGATTGGCCCCGGGATCGGTCAAATGAACCTGTACACTGTCGGTTCAGCTACGGAAGGCTTAGCCCGCTTTATGGACACCTTATCCGATGACGACAAGCAACGTGGGGTAGCAATCAGCTTTGACTCCCGTTACCAATCACGGGAATTTGCCCACCATGCCGCCCAAGTTTTGGGTGCTCACAACATTCCAAGCTACGTGTTCGATGATATTCGGCCAACGCCAGAACTGTCATTCGCTGTTCGGCATTTACACACCTACGCCGGCATCATGATCACGGCTAGTCATAACCCTAAGCAGTACAACGGCTTTAAGATCTACGGTCCAGACGG
The DNA here is from genome assembly GCF_001311075.1 of Secundilactobacillus similis DSM 23365 = JCM 2765. Classification (GTDB taxonomy): domain Bacteria; phylum Bacillota; class Bacilli; order Lactobacillales; family Lactobacillaceae; genus Secundilactobacillus; species Secundilactobacillus similis. Next base: position 7,936 of record NZ_BBAD01000072.1, on the reverse strand, counting down.
CGGTCAAATGCCACCCGTTGCTGCAGATCAAATCACCGGTTACGTCCGCTCAATCGACAACTTATTTACGGTTGCCACGGTGGCTGAACCGAAATTGCGGCAAAAAGGCCTCCTCCACATCGTTGGTGAAGACTTGGACGAAGACTACTTGGCCGGCGTTAAGGCCGTTTCAGTTAATCCAAAGTTGATTGACGAAGTCGGCAAGGACATGAAGTTGATCTACACACCACTTCACGGGACTGGCCGGGTCATCGGCTACCGCGCCTTGAAGGATGCCGGTTACGCTAACTTCACCATGGTGAAAGAACAAGCCATCGCCGACCCTGAATTTCCAACGGTTGAACACCCGAACCCAGAATTCCCAGAAGCTTTCAACATGGCCATCAAGTTGGGCAAGGAACAGGGCGCTGATTTATTAGTCGCTACCGACCCTGACGCTGACCGGTTGGGCGCTGCCGTGCGGATGCCAAACGGTGACTATACGCTGATGACCGGGAACCAAATCGCTTCAGTGCTGTTGAACTACATCTTAAAAGCCAAGCAAGACGCCAACCAATTACCAGCTGACGGCTTGGTTGTGAAGTCGATCGTCTCAACCGAATTGGCAACGAAAATCGCCGAACACTACGGCGTCCAAATGAACAACGTATTGACCGGGTTCAAATACATTGCCGAACAAATCAAACTCGCCGAAGAAAACCACGAACACACCTTCCTGTTCGGCTTTGAAGAAAGCTTTGGCTACCTGATCAACCCATTCGTGCGTGATAAGGATGCCATTCAATCAACCATTTTGTTGGCAGAAGTTGCGGCCGATTACAAGCAACAAGGTTTGACCCTGTACGATGGGATTCAACAATTGTACAAGGAATACGGCTACTTCAAAGAAAAGACCACGGCCAAGGAATTTGGCGGCGTTGATGGCGCTGAAAAGATGGCAGCCATCATGAAGAGTCTCCGCGACAACCGCCCAACGGCCTTCGCTGGTGTCCAAGTTGAAACCGTTGATGATTACCAAACCCAAACGGCCACCCATGCGGATGGCACCACTGAAAAACTGACGTTGCCAGAATCAAACGTCTTAAAATACTGGTTGGCAGACGGCACCTGGATCGCCGTTCGCCCTTCTGGTACCGAACCAAAGATCAAGTTCTACATCGGCACCAACGCCGATACCGAAGCCGCTGCTACTCAAAAGTTAACGGACTTCGAACAAGCCTTGAACGACTGGGTTCAAGACTAACTGAATCCCGAAAAGCCGACTGCGATTGTGGTCGGCTTTTTGTTTACGTTTGTGTCTGGCGTAAGCATCTTTAGTTTGTGAAGTTCAGTGATTCTGGTTTTGTATAGTGGAAAGATGCCGCGGGAGGCTCCGGCGCTTTGCGGGGACTGGAACGCAGTGGCCAGATAGGCTTCCAAGCTTCGCTGGGTCGCGGGCCTACGAGCTAGGAATGGCTGAGGACCGCCATGCCGGATCTCTCCGGACCCGCGTATGACTAAGGCCCTCGCACCCCAAACCCCACGGGGCACGATTGCCTAAGTCATACCGACACTGCTGAGCCCCGCGCGCCTCCGCCTCCCGCTACATGGTGCGGTGTCGGTAACAGAACGACTGACTATCATATTCTGAAGTTGCCAGAACTGCGTGAGGGCAATGTTAGATGCTAACCCAACCACGTAAAAAACGATTGTGGTCAATGTTCAGCAACCACAATGTATCAACGATTGCGTGATGCTAAATCTGTCAGTTATGCATCGCGTTTGCGTGGACTTAATGCAATTACGTTGATACTCAGACATTCGTTATGATTCTGAAACGTTGACTGATTGCTGATTGATTCTGTCGTTTGTCGAATCAACGTTAGTCGTTGTAATACTGCCGTGAATCGTACAGTTAAGCGTTTGAGATGATCTGCAATAGTGCCAAATTGTGCAACGTAAGATGAAGGTAAGCGGCTAGGTGTATGCTGTGTCGCGATAATTGGCGGTTGTTGGTGTTTTTTCCAACAACCGCCAATTATCGGGGACGAATTCAAGACTCGCACGGGTTTTGGTGAGGTTTGAATTCGAGGTCTGAGACCGCTCTTCGGCTCAGACCGGCCCCACAGCAGGAACCTAGCCGCTTACCGGAATCGTAAGTCCACGCAAATCACCGCACTTCACAAACTGAACGGAAGAATGCTTACGCTAGACATAAGCGTAAGTCAACACAGCTATGTAACCGATTACAAAACAAGGTTGACACCGACGGAATTTTGCCGTATCCTAGCTTTAGTAAAAGTTTTAGTAAAAAACGGAGGCGCGGATAAAATGAACTATCAAAGTTTAATGGACGAATTCAACGCAGCATTTGGTTACAAGGGTGACCGGGTCTACTTCTCACCAGGTCGGATCAACTTGATCGGTGAACATACGGATTACAATGGTGGGAACGTGTTCCCATGTGCCATCAGTATGGGGACTTACGGCGTGTATGCCGCCCGTGAAGACGGCAAGGTCCGCGCTTACTCTGCTAACTTGGCTGATAAGGGTATCTTGGAATTTTCAATCGACAACTTGGACTACGATGCTAACGATTCTTGGGCCAAGTTCGTTCGTGGCGTGATGTACGAAATGGCTAAGCAAGGCCACACCGTGGATCACGGGTTTGACTTATTCGTTCATGGTGATTTACCAGATGCTTCTGGCTTATCATCATCAGCGTCAATCGAATTATTGATTGGTAACATCTTAAACGCTGAATTTAACTGGGGCGTTGATCAGTTGACCTTGGTTAAGAACGGGCAAGCCGTTGAAAACGACTACTTGGGCTTGAACACCGGGATCATGGATCAGTTCGCAATCGGCATGGGCAAGAAGGATCACGCCGTGTTGCTTGATACGAACACGTTGAAATACGAATACGTGCCCGTTGAACTTGACGATAACGTGGTGGTCATCATGAACACCAACAAGCGTCGGGAATTGACGGATTCGAAGTACAACGAACGTCGGGCCGAATGTGAAGAAGCCTTGGCACGCATCCAAAAGGGTGGCGTTGACGTGAAGACCTTGGGTGACTTGTCTCAAGAAGACTTCGATAAGGCTGCTTACCTCGTTAACGATGGCACCTTGATCAAACGTGCTCGTCACGCGGTCATTGAAAACCAACGGACGTTGCGCGCCAAGAAGGCGTTGACGGAAGGCAAGCTGGATGAATTCGGCAAATTAGTTAACGCTTCTCACGAATCACTGCACTTCGACTACGAAGTCACTGGTAAGGAACTGGATACCTTAGCTGAAACGGCTTGGGCGCAACCAGGGGTCTTAGGTGCCCGGATGACCGGTGCCGGTTTCGGTGGCTGTGCCATTGCCATCGTCAACAAGGCCAACGTCGACGACTTCATTAAGAACGTCGGTGACGTCTACAAGAAGGAAATCGGCTATGAAGCCAGCTTCTACGTGGCCAACATTGCTGACGGCCCTAAGGAATTGAAAGCTTAGTCACCCTCAGTTGTCGGTGATCGCCAGCCACGAATAGGCGGTGGAAAACGATGATCAGACACTGTCATGACCACTTGAAAAACGCAACGCAACCTAACTTGCGGCGCGTTTTTCTTTAGGCGAGGCTATTCAAGTAATTTAAAATGCACTAAACTTAATATTGGTATGAAGAGAATTTTTAGGAGGTAATGATTGATGACAGTTGTTGTTTTAGGCGGGGCGGGCTACATTGGTTCCCACACAGTTGATCGGTTAGTTGAAAAGGGTTATGACGTGGCAGTGATCGATAATTTGATCACGGGTCACCGCGCTTCAGTAAATCCTAAGGCACGTTTTTACCAAGGGGACATTCGCGACCGCGCGTTCTTAGACGAAGTATTTGGCAAGGAAGAAAACATTGAAGGGATTATTCACTTCGCTGCGTTCTCCATTGTGCCAGAATCGATGAGTAATCCATTGAAATACTTCGACAACAACACCGGTGGCATGATCACCCTGTTGAAGGCCATGAAGGACCACGACATCAAGCGGATCATCTTTAGTTCAACCGCTGCCACTTACGGCGAACCAAAGCAGATTCCAATTAAGGAAACTGATCCTCAGATTCCAACCAACCCATACGGTGAAAGTAAGTTGGCCATGGAAAAGATCATGCACTGGTCCGACGTCGCTTACGGCATCAAGTTTGTCGCCTTACGTTACTTCAACGTTGCCGGTGCTAAGGCCGATGGTTCGATCGGTGAAGATCACCACCCAGAAACCCACTTGATTCCAATCATCTTGCAGGTTGCTGCTGGCGAACGTGACGGCTTGAAGATCTTCGGGACCGACTACCCAACTAAGGATGGGACTAACGTGCGTGATTACGTCCACGTTGTCGATTTGGCGGATGCTCACATCTTAGCCTTTGAATACCTGAAGAAGGGCAACGATTCAAACGCCTTCAACTTGGGGTCTTCAACCGGCTTCTCCAACAAGGAAATCTTGGAAGCTGCCCGTGAAGCAACTGGCCAACCAATCCCTGCTGAAGATGCCCCACGGCGCGCAGGTGATCCAAGTACCTTGATCGCCGCTAGTGATAAGGCCCGTGAAGTCTTAGGCTGGAAGCCACAGTACGATGACGTCAAGGAAATCATCAAGACGGCTTGGAACTGGAAGCAAACCCATCCAAAGGGTTACAACGATCGGGGGGAAGCCTAAGTATGAGTAACACAGTTAAGGCTTTCGTCGACGCGATTATCGCGTCTGGCACTTACGAACCATTAGATCGCATCTACGTCACCAACAAAGTCCTAGGCCTAGTTGGCGATGGTGACGCAGTGGCTGCCAAGAGCGACGAACTCTTAGACGTTGTGGACGCGTTGCTCGAAACGGCCGTGAAAAACGGTAAGATTGAGGACGGCCAGTCTGACAAGGATATCTTGGAAGCCCAGTTGACGGATTTAATGACGCCAACGCCCGCCAAGGTCAACCAACAATTTTGGAATCAATATAACGACTCACCAGAAGCAGCGACGAACTACTTCTATGATTTGAGCCGGAAAAACGACTACATTAAAACTCGGGCGATCGCCAAAAACATCGGCTTTGATACCCCAACCGACTTCGGTGATTTGGAAATTACCATCAACTTATCGAAGCCCGAAAAGGATCCCAAAGCCATTGCGGCAGCCCGGAACCAAAAGGCGAACACGTATCCGTTAAGCCAGTTGGCGATTGAAAACGAAGGCTACTTGGGTCGCTTAGGCTACCCAGCCCGTTCCAATCACCGGGTGATCCGGATGACCCTTGGTGGTGAACCTTGGGGCTTCCAGTACTCGCCATACGCTTACTTTAGCGAACACGCCATCTTCTTGTTGCAAGCGCACCGGCCAATGGTGATCAACCAACACACCTTCAGTAACTTACTGGAGATCGTGCGGACCTTCCCACACTACTTTGTCGGCAGTAACGCTGATTTACCAATCGTCGGTGGGTCAATGCTGGCGCAAGACCACTATCAAGGTGGCCGGCACCAGTTCCCAATGATGAAGGCGCCAATCGACCGCGAAGTCAGCTTACCAGATGGTTTTGACGACGTAACCGCTGGCGTCGTGAAGTGGCCAATGTCAACGATTCGGTTGACCAGTCAGACACCGGAATCGTTGATCAACGCCGCAACCTTGATTGCCAACAACTGGCAGGGTTACGATGACGAAAGCGTGGACGTTCGCGCCTACACTAACGGCGAACGCCACCACACCGTCACGCCAATTGCCTACCGCAAGGGTGACGACTTCGTCTTGGACGTTGTATTACGGGATAACCAAACGTCTGAACAGTATCCTGACGGCATTTTCCATCCCCATCAGGATGTGCAACACATCAAGAAGGAAAACATTGGCTTGATTGAAGTCATGGGCCGGGCCATTTTACCCGCTCGGTTGCTGACTGAGATGCAGGATGTTAAAAAATACGTCCTGGATCAACCAAACGAAATGGCTGATTACCACAAAGCATGGGCGGATGAATTAAAGGCCAACAACACCTTTACGGAAGCCAACGCAGAAGGTATCATTAATCAAGCCATCGGGACCGTCTTTGCACGGGTCTTACAGGATGCCGGCGTCTTCAAGCGCAACGCTGAAGGCCAAGCCGCATTCGACAAGTTTATTGCACAACTTGGTTAGTTAAGCATTCAACCACGTCAACAAGATCCGGACGGTGATTCGCAGTGTGAATCGACGTTCGGATTGACGTGTTTTTAGACAAATTAATTGGGGAGGGAGGGTTGTCCTATGAAACAACGTTAAAGGATATTGCGCAAAAGGCAGGGGTCTCACTATCGACGGTGTCGCGGGTCTTGAACTACGACACCACGTTATCGGTCAGCGATGATACCCGGCAACGGATCTTTGAAGTTGCCGAAGAATTGAACTACACGAAGTCCAAACGAGTACCAAAGTCACCGGATACGTACCGGTTGGCGGTGGTCCAGTGGTACTCCGAAACTAAGGAACTGGATGACCTGTACTACATGGCGATTCGAATGGGGATCGAAAAGCGCAGTCAGGAACTCCAGATTCAAACCACACCGGTTTTCCAAAACCAGGTGTCAGAAATTGGCAAGGACGTTGACGGCATTATCGCAGTTGGCAAATACAGTGAGGATCAAGTCCAAGAACTGAGCAGCTTGACCAACAACTTGATTTTCGTCGACTGGAGCGGTATCGAACAGGGCTTTGACAGCGTCGTGACCGAGTTTAAGCCGCCCGTTCGCCAAGTGGTGGACTACCTGTTGAAGCAAAGTGATCAAGTGGGGATTATTTACGGTTCCGAGTACACCACCGACCACAAGTTGAAGATTCAAGATCCACGGTTCAGAGCGTTTAAGCGCGTGATGACCGAACGCGGGAAGTATGATGATCATTTGGCCTTCCAAGGCAACTACACGAACCAGTCCGGCTACGACGTCATGAAGCAGGTGATTGCAGACCTGGGCGACGATTTGCCACACGCCTTCTTCGTCAGCAACGACCCCATGGCCATTGGCGCCCTGAAAGCGCTGGGAGAGGCCAACATCGCCGTCCCAGAACGGGTCAGCCTGTTTAGCTTCAACGACACGTCGGTTGCCAAATACGTCTATCCAGAACTCAGCGCCGTCCACGTCGATACCGAACAAATGGGCGTCAGCGCGGTCAACATGATGCAACGGCGACTGGAAAGCGGCCGTGACGTGCCGCTGAAAATCGTCGTTGGTACCAAGCTGATGGTCCGCAAGAGTACGCGACCAGTGACGGATGATGACGTTGCTGATGACTGAGTTGGTTATCGCATTTACGCTATTGATATGATGATGAAAGCATCTAGCACGTTGTGGCTGGGTGCTTTTTTGTTTACGTTTGTGTCCAGCGTAAGCATTCTTCTGTTCAGTTTGTGAAGTTCAGTGATTTGCGTGGACTGGCGATTCCGGTAGGCGACCAGGTTCCTGCTGTGGGGCCGGCCTGAGCCGAAGGGCGGTCTCAGACCTCGAAGTTAAGCCTCGCCAAAACCCACGCGAGTCTTAACTTCGTCCCCGATAATTGGCGGTTGTTGGAAGAACCCCACCAACCACCAATTATCGCGACACAGCATCCACCTAGTCGCCTACCTGCATATCACATTGCGCAATTTGGCGCTATTGCAGATCATCTCAAGTGCTTAACTGAACGGCTTGCGACAGTATCACAATGACTGACGTTGCGTCGACAAACGCTAAAGTTGATTAACAGTCGATGTCTCGTCATCGTGGCGGACAAGACGTCAATCTATTCTGAACGTTGACTTAATGTGCTTGAATGGACTGTGCCACAATGCTGTAACGTTATCATTTAACGTTTACTGAGATGTTATCAATTGTCAGCGTGTGACAGTTTGGCCCTTCATGATAAATTTTCGGGAGTGCGGTCTTGCTGCCGAAAACCCGCAAACAAGA
>NZ_BBAD01000071.1 GCF_001311075.1 Secundilactobacillus similis DSM 23365 = JCM 2765 | reverse complement strand
CCAGTCCGGAGAGATCCGGCATGGGCGTTTTTTGCCCATTCCTAGCTCGTAGGCTGGCCACTGCGTTCCAGTCCCCGCATAGCGTCGGAGCCTCCCGCGGCATCCTTCCACTATCCAAAACCAGAATCACTGAATTTCACAAACTAAACATGCTTACGCTGGACACAAACGACAGCAAGCTAATTTCTTGATTAGCAACCAGTATGTGCTAGAACAAAGCCGGTGTGAAACGATTATCTGCCGGAATTGCGCAGTTAATAAGTGAACCGAGCCTTCCTCCAAACAGACAACCGGTCGTCACTCAAGCCCACACCATATAAGCGCCTGACACCTGAATGCCGGACGCTTTTTTGGTGGGCTAAGTCTAAGCCGGGATAGGTTAGGAATGCTGATGTATCAACGCTTAAGGCTGGTTAGTTGGTTACAAAAACCAATTGCTCAAATTTTAACAAAAAGTTCAATCAAATCTGTTGTAACCGGTTACAATCCGTGTTACTATATAACCGTGGAAGAGATAAGGGTTAACAAACCAGGACGTTTCCATTTGTAGAGTTACACCGATTATGAAGTTGATTTGATCCCGTTTTGTAGATCGAAGTGGCTGAATTGGTAACAAACGAGACAACTAGTTTGATCCCAATGTTTGAGTTTTGACAGTTCACAGAATTAATGAATTTCTAACGAACGCTAGCCACCTAAGGCTTGAGTAACACCACTAATTGAATAGCGACACATGCTTAGCGTTTCTGCATAAAACGTGCGAATATCTTAGATGTAGCGATATCACTTAGGGGTTATAAAGGGTTCGAATGTTACCGAGGTTGAGCTTATGCGATGATTGTTGAACAATCTTTGGAGTATAAGGAACCGGCGTAATGAGATTCAGATAAGTTCCGCAGTGTTTACCATCTGGCTTAACGGCAATTGAAATGACATTTAGATGAATGAAGATAATTGCGGCAGTTGGCTAGAAATAAGTATATGAGGCGATAGATAATTAATTTAATGTTTACGAAGCGGGTAAATTGGTTTTGTAACCACGTCTCTTCCAAAGCATCATAGGGCTCAAGGTTGAATGTGCCATATCATTTAGCTTTGAGTCTTTTTAGTCGGCTGAGTTTGGTCGACGATTGTAATCACCCATTTAAACTAATTTGATATATGCTATAATGGACTTCCTTGGCAGGGGCACTCCGAAGAAATATGGGCATTTCTTTGGATTTGTAAAAGGATTTACTGATTGGCGAAACAATTGGTGGATCCTTTTTTCCGTTATGGAAACCTTGTTAGAAGGCAACTAGCATCAGATTGTTTCACAAACTAGACTTGATTACGACAAGTTTAAAGCGGTTAACCGAAATTTTACCGAGCAAAGTTGGTTGTGACGGGCTAGGAAACAATGTAGAATTAGTGCGAGCTTTCCTCGTGAGTTTAGGGGCTCAAAAATGAGTGGGTAGGAGCAACATTGCATGGACAGTTTTTTTCAACACGTTGTGGTCGTTGACTTAGGGGCGCTTGGCATTGGCGAAGCACCCGAAGCGAATCGCTATGATTCGGTTGGGACGGATACGCTTAAGCATGCCGCGATGCAATTGACGAACTTTAACTTGCCAACACTGGCGCAGTGGGGACTTGGAAACCTTCGGGATGCGAATCCCGTTCCTGGGGTCCCAACTGTTGCTGAGCCGACCGGGTTTTATGGCCGCGTTCACGTCAGCACCGCTGATTGGACCGCGACGACCGGGTGGGCAGAACTTTGGCAGGGCGATGCAACAGCGGTATTTGACCGCCTGATGCACGCAGGTATAGCGGTTAACGTTGTGAGTGCCACCGCAATTGCGGGAATGGCGCAACCGATTCAGCAGATTGCTGATGACGAAGCGGCTTTGGCACAAGCAACCACCCACCAGCAAGGATTAACGGTGATTCGATTAGTCGACGGTCTTCGGTTAGCTGCAGCGCAGCAGTCGGAAGCCTACGCCAACTGGTTGATGACCATTGATGCGCGCTTAGGGACGCTTAGTCAACAATTGCCAGCGGACACGTTACTGATTGTAACGGCAACGCAGGCAATTGATCCGGAGACTGGTCGTTTGACGCGTGAGTACGTGCCATTATTTTCATTTTCACGCAAACGACCAACGGGCATCGCACTTGGCATTCGGCGTACTTTGGCCGACGTTGCCGCAACGGTTGAAAAAAACTTTCTCGGTGTACAGTCGCAAGCTGGCCACGCGTTTTTAAGCGAACTAGGCTTAACGACGGGTGATTGACTCGCCAAATACTAGAAAGAGGGTTTAGTTTAATGTCGATGTATCTGATCGTCAACATTATTGGGGTTTTGGTTTACTTAGGGATCGCGTTCTTATTCTCCAAGAAAAAGAAAGCAATCAACTGGAAGTCAACCGCAATTGTTTTAGTGCTTAACTTAGTTATTGCTTGGGTTCTGACCAGTTTCTCTTGGGGTCGTGAAGCGGTTCAAGCCGCAGCTGATGGCTTCAACTGGTTAGTCCAAGTGGCTTACCAAGGGATCGTATTTGCCTACCAAACTGGGTTACCCCAAACTTTGGTGGGACTGCGAAGTCAATGAACTTCGTGACGAGTTCCTTACTACCAATTCTGTTGGTTGTACCAATGTTTGATATTTTAACTTACATTGGCGTTTTGCATGGATCATCAAGTGGATCGGCCGTGGGTTGTCTAAGATCACTGGCCAACCAAAGTTCGAATCATTCTTCTCAGTTGAAATGATGTTCCTTGGGAACACGGAAGCCTTAGCCGTTTCACGTTTGCAGATCCAAACCATGCGTGCTGAACGGAACTTGACGTTGGCCATGATGTCAATGTCATGTATCACGGCGTCAATCATTGGGGCATATACCCAAATGGTTCCTGGGAACTACGTTTTGACCGCAATTCCATTGAACATTTTAAATGCCATTATTATTACTAACATTTTGAACCCAGTTACCATCGAACCAGAAGAAGACATTATCGCCAAAGTTGGTGGGTCTTCTGCTGCTGAACAAAGCGATGTTGAAGAAGATGGTTCTAAAGAACCATTCTTCTCATTCTTGGGTGATTCAATCTTAGGTGCCGGCCGGTTGATCTTGATCATCGCTGCCAACGTTATCGCCTTCGTGGCCTTAGCTGCCTTGATCGACCAACTCTTGGGCTTAATTAACCCATGGTTGTCACTTGAACACATCTTAGGGATCATCATGTTCCCATTTGCTTGGTTGATGGGGCTCGATGTCAGCCACGCCTTCCAATTTGCGCAATATATGGGTACCAAGTTGGTCACCAACGAATTCGTTGTTATGGGTAAGATTGCCCCAACAATTCACGATGTTGCCAAATACGGTGCGCACTACCAAGCAATCCTGACGGTCTTCTTAACGTCATTTGCTAACTTCAGTACGACCGGGATGATTATCGGGGCCTTCAAGGGCTTGGCCGATAAGAAGTCTAACGAGTTGATCTCAAAGAACGTTGGCTACATGCTGTTAAGTGGGATCTTAGTATCACTCATGTCTGCCGGGATCGTTGGTCTGTTTGTTTGGTAAACAGCCACACTGGCAAACGAATTAAATAAGGTAACAAGAATTAATGCCACGAACAGCCCAAATCGAGGATAGCTTCTTTCGGTTAGGGCTGTTTTTGTCTTCAAAGGCATAAACGGCCAAGAAGAGATTAAGTGGTGGGTGTCGAAACGGGAGAGTGTGGAGAGAGGCGGTTAGAGACTGGAGCCTAAGGTCTTCCGCCAGGATCCCCGGTTTTTGGGGATTGTGGTGGAAGGACCTTAGGTGCAAGTCTCTGCCTCTCGGAACACGTTTAGTCACGGTAGCCGAAAAGCGCAGTGGCAAGTAAGCTTCGAAGCAGTAAACAGCATAATCCCCGGTTTGGGCTTATGCTGGAAGTACCTTAGATGCAAGTCTCTGCCTCTCGGAACACGTTTAGGCGTGATGGCGCAGTTAACGACGCGGCCTTGAAGTAGGACTCATCAATATGTTGTACCACCAATCAACCTCCCCCGCTGAAACCCAGCTTCCCGGATGAGACCGGAAAGTTGCAATGCCCGATCAGTCTGTGTCGTAAGACAAAAGGATAGGGAAGTATTACATGGAACAACTGCATCAAAAGGAAACAACACCACTCCTGTCATTGAAACAGGTTTGGCAAGACAAGTCGCTGTTAAAGCGCGAAATGATCGCGGGGCTCACTAGCTTCTTTGCGATTTCATATATCATCATCGTGAACCCGGTGATCTTAAAGGACGCTGGGATTCCAACGGACCTGAGCGTATTTGCAACGATCTTTAGTTCGGTGGTGGGCTGCCTAATTATGGGCTTCTTCGCCAACGCGCCGATCGTGCTGACGCCGGGGATGGGGGTTAACGCCTTCTTCACCTACACGATTTGTTCAACGATGGGGCTGAGTTGGCAGACGGCGTTGGCGATTTCAATTGTCGCCAGCATCATTTACATGATCGTCGCCTTCACCCACTTAAGTAACGTGTTTGCCCGGGCGATTCCGGGATCGTTGAAAAATGGGATCACCGCTGGGATTGGGTTATTCTTAGTTGAAATCGGCTTGGAGAAAGCGGGTTTGATCGTCCGTGGTAAATCCGCGCTGATTGAACTCGGAAACCTAGCGTCACCGGCAACCTTACTGGCCCTGTTTGGCTTATTGCTAAGCGTGGGACTGTATCTACGTCACGTGACCGGCGGGTTCCTGATTGGTATCGTGGTGACGAGTGTCATTGGGGTGCTATTGGGCATTCGAGATTCACAGAGCGTTTCCGTGAGCTTGTCGCGGCTAGGTGATTATCATCAATTGCTGGCCCATGCGAGTTTTCAGGATATCCTCTCAGTGCCATTCATCCTCGCCGCGTTTTCGATGACGATGATTCTGGTCTTTGAATCGATGGGACTACTGCAGGGTGTGCTACCGGATCGACGGCAGTTCAAAGGCGCCTTTAAGGCCAGTGCGGTTACCGCGCTGTTCTCAGGGTTCCTTGGGACCAGCCCAACCGTGGCCGCTGCTGAAAGCGCGTCGGGTATCGAATCCGGCGGACGGACCGGCGTCACCGCCATTACGGCAGGGGTGCTGTTCAGTCTATCACTGTTCTTCGTACCGCTATTGGCCTACGTGCCACAAGCGGCCATCGCACCGGTCATTATCATCACCGGCGCATCATGATGGAAAGCATCGGCAACATCGATATGACCGATTTTGCCGCGTGGTTCCCAGCATTTTTAATCATTGTGTTGATCCCGCTCACCAACAGTATCTCCACGGGATTAGCTTTCGGGTTCGTTTGTTACCCCGTTTTACGGCTGGTCGCAGGCGAAAGCGAACGTGTCAGCCCAGCCATGTACCTGCTGGGTGGTTTGTTCTTAATTGACTTGGTATTGAGTACGATTATTTAAAATACCTTGTTGAGAAATTTCCAATCTAAATGCAATTGGCAACAATTAACTAACGGAGGGATTTTCAATGACAATTAAAGTAATTATGGACACTGACCCAGGTATCGACGACGCAGCCGCTATTACCATGGCCATCAACGATCCTGAGATTGACTTACAACTGATTACGACGGTGGCGGGGAACGTGACTGTCGACAAAACCACGATCAACGCACTGAAGCTGGTTCGGTTCTTTAACGCCGACATTCCAGTTGCCAGTGGGGCGAAGTTACCACTGATCAAGCATTTTGAAGATGCAGCTCGGATCCATGGTGAATCCGGGATGCCGGGTTATGACTTCCCAACTGACTTGCCAAAACCAATCAACAAGTCAGCGGTTGAAGCACTGCGCGATGCGATTTTAGCGAGTGACGAAAAGATCACCTTGGTGCCAACTGGTTCTTACACCAACATCGCACTGCTGTTCTCTGAATATCCAGAAGTAAAGGACAACATTGAACGCATCGTTGCTATGGGTGGCTCACTGGGCATGGGGAACATGACTTCCGCAGCCGAATTTAACGTCTTCACCGACCCACACGCCGCTCAAATCGTTTACAACGCAGGGGTGCCAATCGTGATGGTTGGCCTGGATATTACCATGAAGCCTTATTGACCCATGATAGTATCGAAAAGCTGCCAACGTTGAACGAAACTGGTAAGATGCTCCATGACATCATCATTAACGATGGTGACAACTCGGATGCCGGCATCGCGATGCACGATGTGAACACGATCTTCTACCTGTTGCACCCAGAAGCCATTACCACCAAGGCAATGTGGATCGACGTTCAAACCGATGGCCCAGCCATTGGCGAAACAGTCGGCGATATCCGTGGTGCTTACCACGACGGCAAGACCAACGCCGATGTCTGTGTCGATATTGATTCAGCAGCCTTCAACAAGTGGTTCTTGGAAGAAGTTACTGCGATCAAGTAAACATTAACGTTAACGCTTAAATAGTTAGTTAAACGATATGAATTAATGAACCACTCAGTTGTAAGGGGCTGAGTGGTTTTTTGTAGTGCGCAGCGCCATTCGGCGTGGTGGCCAGAAAGTGCTGTGCTGATAAATTTCTATTGCTTCAGGAACCCTGAAAAGACCAGCTTCAGTGACGCCGAATTTTGTCGTCTGGGTGCGTTGTTTTGTTGAATGGCTTACGTTTGTGTCTAGCGTAAGTGTTGGGTGCAATTTGGGTGAAGGCTGTTTGTCATCGCTTCGCTCGCCAAAGCCGCATAAAAATCAGCGCTCTCAGACTACAAATTCGGCGTCACTTAAACTGTCATTTCTAGGGTTCCTGAAGTTTTGGGAACTTGTCAACCACGCGCTTTCTGTCCACCACGCCGAATGGTGCTGCGCGAGACTGAGAGCTGCATGTAGGGGCACTTCGATAAAACCGCCAGGCCCGGGCGCTTTCACCGAAGTGCCCCTACACACCGCTCTCAACCCGTCTCGCTCCGCACACTGTCGCTGGACACAAACGAAAGGGTTATGCTATTGCGTCTAACTTCAATTTAAGGTAAAGTAGAAAAGAACGTGGAACACGTGTTTCACAGAGAAATTATAGGAGAAAACTTCATGAACGAGACACAATTTCAAGCTGCTTTGGCCGCTCAGGGAATCACGTTGACGCAGGCGCAGATGGATCAGTTTGACCAGTACTATGACTTGCTGGTTGAAACGAATAAGCATCTGAACCTGACGACGATCACTGAGCGTGGCGAGGTTTATTTAAAACACTTCTACGATTCACTTACGCCAGCGTTTTACGTGCCACAGTTGACTAGTGAACCGCTTCGTTTGTGTGATGTTGGGGCCGGCGCTGGCTTTCCTTCCATTCCATTGAAGATTGCCTTTCCGCAGTTGGAGATCACCATTGTGGATTCACTCAACAAACGAATCACATTCTTACAGACGTTGATCGATACGCTGGGCTTAACTGGGGTATCTGTTTACCATGCGCGGGCTGAAGAGTTCGGTGGCAAGCGCTCTGAACATCGGGAAAGCTATGATTTAGTGACAGCCCGGGCCGTTGCGCGGATGAGCGTGTTGAGCGAACTGTGCTTACCTTTGGTTAAAGTGGGTGGGCAATTCGTGGCCATGAAGGCGGCGCAAACTGAAACGGAATTGGGCAACGCAGAAAAGGCGTTAACGTTACTTGGCGGTAAGCTGGTATCGGATCAAGCCTTTACGTTACCCGAATCCGGTGATGGCCGGCACATCGTGGTGATCGATAAACTCAAGCCAACCCCTAAGCGTTATCCACGAAAAGCTGGTACGCCAAACAAAGAACCCCTCGGTGGAGAATAAGCGATGGCGTTTCAAGTGGACGCTAAGTTGTGAAAGGAGGACGTGATGGTGTTCTCATTATTTGGTAATAAAGATAAAGCCAATAAAGATCATGGCGAATCAATCAAGCAAAACGTGGTCATGGTACCCGTTGCGGCCATTGTGCCGAACCGTTTTCAACCCCGTCAAGTCTTTAGCGAACGGGGCATTGAAGAACTGGCGCAAACAATTGCGGAGCACGGCCTGTTACAACCCATCGTTTTGCGGGAGTATGAACCTAAAAAGTATGAAATCATTGCGGGCGAACGGCGCTTTCGGGCGGTTAAATCCCTGAAATGGCGGGAAGTTTCAGCAATCATTCAAGAAATGTCGGATGATGAAACGGCCTCGCTAGCATTGATTGAAAACTTGCAGCGTGAGGAACTATCCCCCGTTGAAGAAGCGCAGGCTTACCAAGCACTCATGAAGCTCAATCAGTTAACGCAGTCGAAATTGGCCAAAGAAGTTGGCAAGAGCCAATCGTTCATTGCCAACAAATTGCGATTATTGAAGTTGAGTGAACCAGTGCAAACCGCAATGTTAAACCGCGAGATCAGTGAACGTCACGGTCGGGCGCTGTTAGCAGTAACGCCATTGCAACAGGCGAAGCTCTTAGCCCGAATCAAGGCGGATCATTTAACGGTTAAAGATACGGAACGCCTGATTCAACGCTTGAAAGCAAAGACTGATAAGAAGTCGCCTCAATCAACGGTGCGGTCCGTTTCAGCGGATACTCGAGTGGCCGTTAACACGATCAAAGAATCGGTTAAACTCGTTAATGAAGCTGGGTTAGATATTAAGACCCAAGAAGAGGACGGTGCGGATAGTTACCGCATCATCATTGATATCATCAAAAAAGCATAGGGGAGTGAGAACCAATGGCAGATATTATCGCACTTGCAAACCAGAAGGGCGGCGTGGGCAAAACCACCACTGCTGTCAATCTGGGTGCCGGGCTAGCCAATCTTGGTAGTCGGGTATTACTCGTTGATATTGACGCACAGGGTAACGCCACCAGTGGCGTGGGAATCGCCAAATCCGTCATCAACAAGGATATTTACGACGTTTTAGTCAACGAAGACCCAATTGCTGATGTGATTTTACATACTGAACATCAGGGCTAGACATTGCGCCGGCAACGATTCAGTTGTCTGGTGCAGAAATCGAGTTAACGGCGCAAATTGCCCGAGAAACTCGGTTAATGGGCGCGTTAAAAGCGGTTGAAGATCAATACGACTTCATTTTGATCGATTGCCCACCTTCGTTAGGGTTACTCACGATCAACGCCTTTACCGCCAGCAATTCGATTCTAATTCCGGTGCAAAGTGAATACTATGCGTTGGAAGGGCTGAGCCAACTGCTCAATACCATTCAGTTGGTTCGCAAGCATTTCAACCCCGATTTGAAGATTGAAGGGGTGCTCTTAACGATGTACGATGCCCGGACTAACTTAGGGCGTCAGGTTAACGAAGAAGTTCAGAAGTATTTTAAAGATAAGGTCTATCAAACCATCATCCCTCGAAACGTTCGTTTATCCGAAGCGCCGAGTCACGGGATGCCAATTATGGACTACGATGCAAAATCAACTGGTGCGATCGTCTACACGGAACTTGCAAAGGAAGTGGCAGCTGCTCATGGCAAACAAGAACAATAAAGGATTAGGGCGCGGCATCGAAGCGTTGTTTGCGGATAACAGCGTGGACCCAGAAGCGGAAACGGTGGTTGATCTTAAGCTTGATCAAATTAGCCCTAACCCGTACCAACCCCGCCAAAAATTCGATGAAGATGCGTTGCAAGATCTTGCGCGGTCAATTAAAAAATCTGGCGTATTCCAACCAATCATCGTCCGTCAACCCGATCCCGAAGTCTCGCGTTACGAAATTTTAGCGGGTGAACGGCGGTACCGGGCGTCCAAATTAGTGGACAATGATTCAATTCCTGCTATCATTCGGGAGGTAACCGAATCCCAAATGATGGAAATTGCCGTGATGGAAAACTTACAACGTGAAGATTTGACCCCGTTGGAAGAAGCTGAAGCCTACGAGATGCTGATGAGCAACTTGAAGCTAACGCAAGCGGAAGTCTCCTCACGCTTAGGTAAGAGTCGGCCATACATCGCCAACTACTTGCGGCTGTTAGGTCTGCCAAAGCAAGTGAAGGATCTGTTACAAAAGAAACGCCTGTCCATGGGGCAAGCGCGGACGTTGTTGTCACTAAAAGACCGGAGTCAGATGGTAAGTTTGGCTAACCGGGCAGCGGATGGCAAAATGACGGTTCGGGCGCTGGAAAGCGTCGTGAACAAGATGAACGGCCAAGCTGCAGAGCAACCTAAGAAACGGCCAAAGCAAAAGTCACCCTACCTTCGGGCTGGCGAAAACGTCTTACAGGAGAAGTTTGGGACGCAGGTTTCGATTAGTGAATCCAAAGAAGCTGGTCAGGGGAAAATCGAAATCGAGTATTTGTCGGATGATGATTTGAGCCGAATTTTGGAAATCTTGGATGTGCATTTAGACTAAAACGAGGTGTTCGTATGTACGATCTTGGCGATATTGTTGAAATGAAGAAGCAACATCCGTGCGGCGTTAACCGTTGGGAAATCGTACGGATGGGTGCCGATATTAAGATCAAATGCACTGGCTGTGGTCACATTGTGATGCTCAGCCGGCGTGAATTTGAAAAGAAGCTCAAAAAGGTCCTTGAGAAAAAGACCCAAACAGATTAAACCAAAACGAAAGAGAGATAAACGATGTCATTAACAGCAGGAATCGTCGGCTTACCAAACGTCGGTAAGTCAACTTTATTTAACGCAATCACGAAAGCGGGCGCCGAAATGGCGAACTACCCATTTGCAACGATCGACCAAACGTCGGCATGGTGGAAGTCCCAGATGATCGCTTGGCCCGGATTCAAGAATTAATTCCAGCCAAGAAAGTGGTTCCAACGACCTTTGAATTTACCGACATTGCCGGGATCGTTAAGGGTGCCAGCAAGGGTGAAGGTTTAGGAAACAAGTTCTTGGAAAACATTCGCCAAGTGGACGCCATTGTGCACGTTGTTCGGGCGTTTGATGACGACAACATTACCCACGTTTCTGGTAAGATCGACCCAATCGACGATATCGAAACCATTAACTTGGAATTGGGCATGGCCGACTTGGAAGCCGTTGACAAGCGTTTGGCGAAAGTGCAACGCGCTGCCAAGGGGAGTGACAAGGAAGCTAAGGCCGAATTAGCCGTTCTCGAAAAGATCAAGCCAGTCCTTGAAGCCGGCCAAGGTGTCCGGACGATGACGTTTGACGAAGACGAACAGCCAATCGTCAAGGGCCTGTTCTTGCTGACCAGCAAGCCAGTGCTCTACGTGGCTAACATTGCTGAAGATGACATGGCAGACCCAGAAGCGTCTAAATACTTCAAGTTAATTGAAGATTACGCCGCTAAGGAAGGCGCCGAAGCGATTGCTGTGGCTGCCGAAGCCGAAGAAGAAATTGCCCAATTGGACGATGACGAAAAGGCGGACTTCTTGGAAGCAGAAGGCGTCGAAGAACCAGGTTTGAACCGTCTGATTCGTGCCTCATACAAGCTGTTAGGCCTCCAAACCTTCTTCACGGCTGGTGGTAAGGAAACAAGAGCATGGACCTTCCGTGAAGGCACCAAGGCCCCACAAGCAGCCGGTATCATTCACTCAGACTTCGAACGTGGTTTCATTCGCGCCGAAGTCATGGCCTTTGACGACTTAGACAAGTACGAAACGGAAACGGCAGTCAAGGAAGCAGGCCGTTTGCGGGTTGAAGGTAAGGATTATGTCATGAATGATGGGGATATTGTGGAGTTTAGGTTTAATGTTTAGAGTGTGAAAAAAAGCGGTTAGGAGGTGGAGTATAAGGCGGCCCGGATGAAAAGCCCGGGTTTGGCTTTTTATCCGGGCCGCCTTATATGCAACCTCCTGCTTTTTTCACACGTTTCGGCGCGGTGGCCAGAAAATGGTTTGGTTGGTAGGCTTCACTAAAGAAGCTGATAAGCTGACCATTCAAGCACCAACAGAGCCGAAACAAACGTAGCAGGAGAGAGCGTCGCCAGTACCTCTCAAAAGAGACAACGACATAACAGGGATGGTTGCTGTACCACCAACACTTGGTGACCCCACAGCAACCACCTTAGTTCCTACTACTACGCACAATTAACAACCACCAACACCAAAACAGCACCACCTGAAGGACCCACACCCGCCAACCAGGCGCCAACCTTCAGCACAGTAACTAATCAGGGGAGGATCACAACTTGAGCGACAACGAAAAACGCAACGCGAATGCCCAGCAACGTAACCGTAACGCGGGCGCACGCCAGGGACACAACACCACCGCTAAAAACGAGCGGGCGGCATTTGATAACATCGGTTTAACGAAACGGAACTCGGACTACATGTTCCGGTTCAACCAGGCTTTGCAGGGGACTAAGTTGCCTGTTGACAAGAAGTCTGAAATTATCACTGAAACGATTGAAGCACTGAAGGAAGGTCAAAAGACCGGTAAAACGGCGAAGAACCTCTACGGTGGGGACGTTAACGTCCGGGTCAAGGAACTCGTTGAAGGGCCAAAGCGGCCTGAAGGGGCGGATGATCCATATTGGCCAAGTGCGTTGTACAATGGCTTAACCTTCTTCGCCATCTTTAGTATCATGTTTGGGATTATGTATCTATTATCACCAAGCACGCAAAAGACCAGTCAACCAGTTGGAATCATTTCAATTATCTTCTCAGCTGTTATTGCCGGGTTAGCGTTGCCGCTGGTACCACGGTTGTTTGATCCAAAGCGGGATCACAAGTACTCACTTTGGGCACGAATCCCAATGGTGATCGTCTTCGTTATCGCTTGGTTACTGTTGTTCTACGCAATGGCTTACCTGCCATTCTACTTGAACCCAGTTCTGACCGCATGGCCACAACTGATCCTCGGGGCCTTAGCCGGGTTAGGTTCATTCTACGTTCGTCGCAGATGGGACTTGCAACAGGGCTTCTTCAGCTCTGGCAGCTCGCGCCGACGTCGGTAATTAGAATTGTAAATACTGAAAGCGGGGTATCGTCTATGGACGGTATCCTGCTTTTTTTTGCTGTCGTTTGTGTCCAGCGTAAGCATTCTTCTGTTTAGTTTGTGAAGTTTGATTTGCGTGAACTGTCGATTCCGGTCAGCGGCTAGGTTCCTGCTGTGGGGCCGGCCTGAGCCGAAGAGCGGTCTCAGTCCTCGAATTCAAGCCTCGCCAAAACCTGTGCGAGTCTTGAATTCGTCCCCGATAATTGGCGGTTGTTGGAAGTTCGTCAACAACCACCAATTATCGCGACACAGCTTCCACCTAGTCGCTGACCGAAATCTCATATTGCACAATTCGGCACTATCGCAGAACATCTCAAAACGCGTTGAACGGCAATATTATCTCATCGAATCAGCATCAACTGGTGAAGTTCAGCATCACGCAACGTTGGTTCATTGCGGTTACTGGACATTGACGACAATCGTTTCTGCAGTTGTCGAATTATTGTCCAACGTTGCTATCACGCAATTTCGTCAGCTTCAGAATGTGACAGTCAGCAGTTCTGTTTGCCGACAGCGCACCATGTAGCGGGAGGCGGAGGCGCGCGGAGCTCAGCAGTGTCGGTATGACTTAGGCAGTCGTGCCCCGCGGGTTTCGGGGTGCGAGTGCCTTATGTCATACGCGAGACGGAGGAGATCCGGCATGGAAGTGGTCTTCTTCCATTCCTAGCTCCGGAGCGAGCCACTGCGTTCCAGCTCCGCATAGCGCCGGAGCCTCCCGCGGCATCCTTCCACCATAGAAGACCAGAATCACTGAATTTCACAAACTAAACATGCTTACGCTGGACACAAGCGTAAATGAAAAAGCATCGAAACCAAACGGCTTCGATGCTTCAGAAAAGTTAAAGTTAAATTTAGTTTTTGTCCATTGCGTGGCCACCGAATTCGTTCCGGAGGGCAGAAACAACTTTACCGTTAAAGGTATCGTCTTGTAATGAACGGAAACGCGTCATAACAGCGTCAGCGATAACTGGGGTTGGAACACCATGAGCCATGGCGTCTTCAACAGTCCATTGGCCTTCACCGTTAGAGTGCATACGACCCTTGATGGCATCCAAGTGAGCGTCTTTGCTGAAGGCGTCTTGGATCAATTCCATCAGCCAGCTACGGATAACTGAACCGTGGTTCCAAACCTTAGCAACGGCTTCGTAGTCATAGTCAAAGTCAGAAGCATCAAGTACTTCAAAACCTTCACCCATGCAGCCATCATCCCGTATTCGATACCGTTGTGGACCATCTTCAAGTAGTGACCTGAACCGGCCTTACCAGTGTAAAGGTAACCGTCTGGTAATGAGATACCATCAAATAATGGACGGATCGTTTCGAATGAAGCGGCGTCATCGCCACCGATCATGAAGTTACCACCGTTCAAGGCACCACGCCAACCGCCTGAAGAACCGCAGTCAAAGTAGTGGATACCCTTTTCGCCTAAGAGACGGTTGTGACGAAGGGAGTCTTTCCAGAAAGTGTTCCCACCGTCGATCAAGATATCGTTTTCGTTAAGCAATTCTGCTAATTGATCGATAGTAGCATCAGTTGGCTTGCCGGCTGGAACCATTACCCAAACGATCTTTGGTGATGGTAATTGGCTAACCATGTCTTCAAGGCTAGTAGCTTTAGCAGCACCGTAAGTAGCTGCTTCGTCAACTAACTTCGTATCCAAATCGAAGCCAACGACTTCATTGTTGTTACGAATCATGTTTTGGGCTAAGTTAATACCCATTTTTCCTAATCCGATTAAACCTAATTTCATTAGAAAAACTCCTCGTTTCGTTTTTGTCTGTCGGTTATCAACGAACTTATTATATTCGATATTGCTGGGATTCGCAAGCCCAAATGTAAATTATTTACATATCCATTTACATTTGTGTAAATGACTTTGTGAATGAAACCGGTACCAAAGCCTAACCTATCAAGAACCACGTGATTAGAAGTGTGCTAGACCAAATACCAAAACAAAAAAATTTAAGTTGCCAAGTCAACGCTAATAATTCTCGCGTCATGGCATGGAAGAGGGACGTGATGGTTGTGGGTGCCCCGATGACCGTTACTTGTAAGTCTGTACGGTAGGCCCAGTAACGGCTGCGGAGGAGGTGGTAGTCACTTGTGGCAACGACCACGGTGGGGGTGTGTGGCCCTCGCCAGGCAGTTTTGATCAGTTGGGCGCTGCGACTGAAGTTTTCCTGCGTCGAGGTTGACTGATCTTCTAATAGCAACTGTTCTTGTGGCATGTGATGCGCCAAGGCAACGGCTGCCATTGCGGTCGCTTCTGATGTAGGTTCACCGGTTCCCTGACCACCGCTGAGAATTAATTTTGGTGGAAATGGTTGTTGGTGATAGTAGTCAAAGGCGGTATTTAAACGGCGTGTCAGCACTGGCGAGGGTCCAGTTGGTGTGACCTGTGCGCCTAAGACAACCAGGTAGTCCGCTCGTGATGGTATCGGCTGACGCAGTACGAGCCAACGGGTAATCAATGCGTAGCTGGCGATACCTAATAGAAAGAGACCGCTTGTTAGCGCGACTAGCCAAGCGATGAATTGATGGGGAAATAGTAAGAGTGGTGCAGCGAAGAAGGCATCTAACCCTAGTAGTAATAAGGTAAGTGGTTGCCAAAAGACTTGTTGGGGTGATTGCCGCACTAATGGTCGGCACCCGTAAGCAGTGAGTACATTTAAAATAACGCAAATAAGAAGTGGCATCTGAACGCCTCGAAGTTGTTTTCTTCTATTATACCTTGTATTGACTTTTGCCGGATTCATTTGTATCATTAAGCACAGCAAGGAAGTATTTTAGTAGAAGTAGAGGCAACGATGAAGAAATCTGGCGGAAGCTGCGAGCCAGACGTCCTTGATTCGAATTACGGTGTGGAGCGTTTCGAACTTTTCGACGGGTCATTCCGATATCAATGTCGAGCGATTCGCTGAATAGTAGCGGATAACTTGGGTGGTAACGCGGAATTTATTTCGTCCCGATTAGGTCTAACCTAGTCGGGACTTTTTTACTATATAAGGAGGTTACATCGTGACAATTTTAGATGAACTTAAATGGCGGGGCGCCATTAATCAACAAACTGACGAAGCAGGACTGACTGAACTCGTCAAGGAAAAGGCTGTTGGCTTGTATGTCGGTATCGACCCAACCGGTGATTCAATGCATATTGGTCACTTAATTCCCTTTATGATCTTGAAACGGTTCCAGTTAGCTGGTCACCGCCCATACATCATTATTGGTGGTGGGACTGGTTCGATTGGTGATCCAAGTGGTAAGAAGTCAGAACGGGTACTGCAATCAATGGAACAAGTTCACCATAACGAAGCCGCTATTACAGCTCAAATGGAACGCTTATTTGGCCAAGATGGTAGTTTTAAGATCGTGAACAACTATGACTGGTTGTCAAAAATCTCCCTATTAGACTTCTTACGTGATTACGGGAAGCTCTTTAACGTGAACAACATGTTAGCCAAGGAAGTCGTTGCCTCACGTTTGGAAGTCGGCATTTCCTTCACTGAATTTACGTACCAAATCTTGCAATCCGTTGACTTCTTGCACCTGTTCCAAAAAGAAGACGTTCAATTACAAGTTGGTGGTGCTGACCAATGGGGCAATATCACAGCTGGTATCGATTTGATCCACAAAATCGAAGGTAACGAGGCGAAGGCTTACGGTTTGACCATTCCATTGATGCTGAAGGCGGATGGCACGAAGTTTGGGAAGACCGCTGGTGGTGCAGTTTGGCTAGATGCTGAAAAGACGACGCCATACGAGTTCTACCAATTTTGGTTGAACCAAGATGACCGCGATGTTGTCAAATACCTGAAGTACTTTACCTTCTTAACGGAAGATGAGATCAACGACTTAGCGAAGCAAGTTGAAACGCACCCAGAAAAGCGGGAAGCCCAACGTCGCTTAGCTCAAGAAGTCACAGCGTTCGTTCATGGTGACGAAGCCGTTACCGAAGCCGAAAATATTTCTAAGGCCCTGTTCTCAGGTGACGTTGCAGAATTATCCGTTAGCGAAATCGAACAAGGCTTTAAGAACATGCCTTCAGTGGATATTACAGCGGAGAAGCGTAATATCGTCGAATGGTTGGTTGACGTAACGTCAATCGAACCATCACGTCGTCAGGCGCGTGAAGACGTCAACAACGGTGCCATCCGAATCAACGGTGAAAAGGTGACGGATGTTGAAGCCGAAATCGATCCAAGCAACCACTTTGATGGTAAATTCGTGATCGTTCGTCGTGGGAAGAAGCGTTACTTCTTGGCACGGGTGAAGTAATCACTACTATATAGAAGTACGAAGCAGTCTTTGCAACCTCATGGAGGTGGCAAGGCTGCTTTTTTGATTGCATGAAAGTGGTGAGTGTAAAGATGAATGGCTGGTAAATGCTGGTGAAAAGTTAGCGATTATCTCAAGCTAAAAACGAATCACGAAAAAAATGTGAAAAAGTGTTGACCTTAGTCGTTAATCTTGGTATAGTTATTTCTGTTGTCGCGAGCAGCAAAGGCGATGTGGACCAATTAAGAATTTAAATATTCAGAGGTTGACATCAATTGCTTAAGATGATATATTAGTAAAGTTGCTTCAGCCGATAACGAGCTTGCTTGAAATATTGATTTCAAAAAGTTCTGGTTGACAACTTAAACGAAATTAGATACAATTTAAGAGCTGATTCAAAAAGAATTAGCTTGGTAGACCTTTGAAAACTGAACAAAGTTTTGTTTCACAAATGTGCAGGGCATATCACTTC
>NZ_BBAD01000070.1 GCF_001311075.1 Secundilactobacillus similis DSM 23365 = JCM 2765 | reverse complement strand
TTTTGGGTAGGCTGGCTGGGCCTGACTTACATGCAGCCTTCTGTCTCGCGTAGCACCATTCGGCACGGTAGCCGCAGAGCACGTGATCAATAAACATCAATCTGATCTCTTAATTCAACTCAATCCTGTACCTCGCCTTACCCCTCACCCCAAAAACACCCCTTCCAACGCTCAAAAAAATAACCCGCAAATTCCAAAACCAGGAACCCACGAGTTATTTTAATATTTTGAAACTTAACCACTTTCAGCCACTCGCAAATTAATGCGAATTCTTAGTCACATGATTATCCGCCAAAATCACCTTACCATCCCGCATAATCTTATAGCCACCACTCTTACCCGATTCAACCGCAAATGACAGGGTCACCTGCGTATCTTGAGCAATTGTCAGTTGCTTATAAACAGTACTGTAATCGTGATCTTGATCGCGCAGATAAATCTGAATGACGTTTGATTCCGTCGTTGATTCACTGCTGCTCGTCGCATCATCACTAGTGGTGCTATCAGAAGACGATGCCGCCTGTTCAAACGGAATATCCACCGTGACGTCAAAATCATTCACCTTAGGCGTTGAATCGGCCACCGGTTTCTTCCCCCGAGACAGGGTCACAACGATGGTTGTCCCTTCGCTCAGCATGCTACCAGCTGCTGGTGATTGGGCAATCGTGACGTCCTTTTTCTCAGAAGCGTATTTGTAGTTAAACGACACGTTCAGTGATTCTCGACTAACGTAATTTTGAACCTCGGACTTGGTTTTACCAATCAAGTTAGCTAAGGTCAATTGACGTTGACCGGCAGAAACCGTAAAGGTCACCGTCGTCTTCTTGGGGTTAATGTACTGACCAGCTTGGATACTTTGCTGCATGACCATGCCGATCGCCACATCACTTGACGTTTGGTTTTGCTTTTTAACCGTTACCCCACGCGCCTTCAATAGTGCCGCCGCGCGTGTGTAAGACTGACCGATATAATTACCAACCCGAACCAATTTTGGCCCTGAACTGATGATCAACTTCACCTTGCTCTTTTGCTGTACGGCATGAGCCCGCGTTGGATCGGTTTTAATCACCCGATTTTTAGCAACTCGGTTGCTGGCTTGACGTTTGATCGTCCCCACTTCTAAGTTTTGATCAGCTAATTTCTTAGTTGCTTGGCTGACCGTTAACCCTTGAACGTTGGGAACATCTGCATACCGCGGTCGTCCAAGCCAAAATGCAAGTACGAGTACGGCAATCATCACCAGCAATGCGATCAAGCCACCAATCAGCCACTTTTTCCGCCGATGCATCGGTTTCTTTTTCTTAGTCGCTTTTGCCGCTTTATCTGAGCTATCGGGCGCCAACGTTGCTTGAAGCGCTGACTTATCCAGCACCTTCGTCTCACCATTATCCGCACCGTCATCGGGCACAAACCGACCTTCACTAGCTCGCCGCGGTGATAGCGACGTCTCTAGGTCATCCGCCATCGCCGCAACACTTTCATACCGGTCAGCCGGTCGTTTAGATGTCGCCTGTAACACCACGTTTTCCAACGCTTGCGGGATGCGGGGATCAAACTCTCTCACTGAAGGAATCTCTGATTGGAAATGCTTGATGGCAATCGATACCGCGGTTTCACCCTTAAACGGCACCGTGCCCGTCAACAATTCATACAAAATAATCCCCAATGAGTAGATATCCGACTTCTTAGTCGCCATGCCACCCCGAGCCTGTTCAGGCGATAGATAGTGGACGGAACCGAGCACAGTATTGGTTTGCGTCAGTGAATTTTCAGATAGTGCCACCGCAATCCCGAAGTCGGTGATTTTTGCCACCCCATTTTCATCAATTAAGATGTTTTGGGGTTTTAGATCCCGGTGAATAATATTGTGCTCATGGGCCACCGACACCGCTGAGAGCACCTGTTCCATGATGTTGATGACTTCTTGGTAGGGAATCGGAAAGTGTTTTTGAATGTAGGCTTTCAGATCCATCCCCTTAACGTATTCCATAACCAGATACTGCATGCCGTTTTCTTCACCAACGTCATACACACTGACCACGTTAGGATGAACGAGCTCCGTTGCCGCCAGGCCTTCACGCTGAAAGCGTTTGACCGTCTGCGGATCATCTCGTAAATCTAATCGCAGTAACTTGACCGATACATCCCGGTCCAAAATCAAATCATGGGCCAAATAAACGTTGGCCATCCCACCTTCACCAAGCGACCGGGTGATTCGGTACCGACCGCCTAACATATATCCTGGTCGCATCAGTCAGCACCCTCCGATCCGTTGTCGATGATCACAACCGTAATATTATCCAAACCACCAGCCTCGTTAGCAAGGGCAATCAACTGATCACACTTGGCCAACAATGACTGTTCCGTTTCTAAAACGGCCTGAATTTGGTCATCACTCACCATATTGGTTAGGCCATCAGAGCATAGAAGAATCTGATCATTGGCCGCCAACTTTAAGTAACGCAAATCGATGGTTACTTGCTTATCGATTCCTAATGACCGGGTGATCACGTTTTTTTGAGGGTGGACTTTAGCCGCTTGCTTTGATAATTCACCGCGTTTCACCAGTTCGTTGACCAGTGAATGATCTTCTGTTACCTGAGTAAACTGATGATCACGCAATAAGTAAGCCCGACTGTCGCCAATGTTACCAATCAAATATGCCGATTGAAAAATCATCGTCAGCACAACAGTGTACCCATTCCCATCAAGTCCTCAAATTGCTGTGAACGCTCACGAATCGTTTGGTTTTCAGTTTCAATTTGTTCTTGTAGCCAGTCCGATGCCGTCTCATAATCAGTCAACGTGGTGGCTTCAAACGCATGACCAATGTGGGAAACGGCCATTTCAGACGCTACATCGCCACCCTGATTACCACCAATGCCATCAGCGATAATAGCCAAATTAACGCCAGCCTGATTGGTAAAAGTACCAACGTTATCCTCGTTATCCGTTCGTCGTTCCCCGATTGCTGTTCGATAAGCAATTTGCATGTTGTTATAACCTCACTTAACGTACTCGTTTAAATTGGCTAATGAAGAACCCATCAGAATCATAATCGTCCGGGTAAATTTCCAAGTAGTCAGTCGTCCGATCAGGTTTCAAATCGTTAGCCGTTGCCACCCGTTGAGACTCAAATTCGGGGTGCGCAGCTAAAAAGGCTGCCACGACGTCTCGGTTTTCCTGATTCAAAATCGTACAAGTACTATAAGTTATTATACCGTCAATTGCGACCTTCGTGGCAACTGCATTTAAAATTGATAGCTGAACTTTCGCTAAATTCTGAGAATCACTCAGTTGTTTTTCGTAACGGATCTCTGGTTTCCGGCGAACGAGACCAATTCCAGAGCACGGTGCATCAACCAAAATTTGGTCAAAAGCATCGTCAGGATATTGATCATCGATTTTTCGAGCGTCCAGGGCAACCGCAGTCACCCGGTCGTTAACGCCCATCCGTTTTGCGTTATGCTTGATCAGCTTCACTTTATTTTCGTGAATATCGAGGGCCACGACTTCACCGCCGTCAGCCACCGTTAATTTTTCAGCTAGCTGAACCGTTTTACCACCCGGTGCAGCACAAGCGTCTAAAACGCGCATGCTTGGCGTCAAAGCCATACTTTCTGCTGGCAACATGGCACTTTCGTCTTGGATCGTCATTGCCCCATCTTTAAACAAGGCAGACTGATTAGCTGGTCGGCCACTCAAGACAAGACCGGCTTTCGCTACTTGACTGCGCGTTACGTCATAACCTTCCGCCGTTAGTTGTTCAACCGCAGCATCCACGGTTCCCCGTTCTAAGTTCACCCGAACGGATTGGTTAGCTGGTTGGTTAATGTGACTTAAAATGGATACCGTTTTGGCCTGGCCTAATTGGTCAGTCAACGTTTCAATTAACCAAGTTGGTACCGAATAAGTCACACTTAACCGAGTGAGTGGGTCATCAATTGTCGCTGGATCAGGAATGCCGACCCGGTCGATTTGGTGAAGTACCCCCGTCACAAATCGACGAATGCCTTCGTGACCGCGCTTCTTGGCAATTTGAATCGTTTCATCGAATACGGCGCGCTTAGGCACCCGTTCCAGATACTGCCACTGGTAAAGCGCCGTTTCTAACAATACCATGACCCAATCCGTCACCTTTTGTGGCTTTTTGATAAACGGTTTTAATTGGTAAGCTAACGTCAATCGGTGCTGAATCACGCCGTAGACGATCGTTGTCAACAACCCCGTATCTCGTGGTGAAAGGTCATTATCATCGATCAATTGGTTCAATTGTAAGTTTGAATAAGCCCCGTTTTGAACCTTCATTAGCGCCGTGACGGCTAATGACCGCGGGTTTTGATCCTGTTTCGTTGTTGTCATAGTGTGACCACCTGTTCGCCGACTTCAAGGGCGTCTTCCGTTCCATTCAAAAAATCAGTGATACTTTGCTTGGGTTTCCCCGCTGGTTGGAGTTTGTTGATGGCAATAACGCCGTGATTACCGGTCGCTAATGCCAATTCATGCTTACCTCGACGAACAACTTGTCCAGCGGTCAATTCGGTCGTTTCATCTAAAATCGTGACGTCCCAGAGTTTCGTTCGAACGCCAGCTAAAATGATAAAGGACGATGGGAACGGCCGTAGCCCACGAATCTTGGCATCGATCAACGCTGCTGGCAACGTAAAATCAACTTGCTCTTCTTCGGGTTTGATTGTTGGTGAAAAACTAACCCGTTCCGGATCTTGTGGCACTGGGTGCACGTCGCCAGCAATCAACTTCGGTAGCGTTTCTAATAGTAAATCTCGACCTAAGAGGCTGAGTTTATCAAACATCGTACCAACATCATCCGTTTTTTCGATTGGAATGGCACGCTGGCTGATCACGTCACCGGCATCCATCTTCTTGACCATGTAAATAATTGAAACACCCGTTTCAGCATCGTTGTTCATCACTGCATAGTGAACTGGCGCGCCACCCCGGTATTTTGGTAATAGTGAGGCATGCACGTTGACCGCTGCTAATTTGACTGATTCTAATAGTTTCGTTGGCAAAAATTGACCAAAGGCGGCCGTTACAATGAGATCAGGGGCCAGCGCAATGACTTCTGCCATTTCATCGCTACCACTGATCTTTTCGGGTTGTAGCACACGAATATCGTGTGCCACGGCCACTTTTTTAACGGGTGAGGCCGTTAACACGTGCTTACGACCAACTGGCCGATCCGGCTGCGTCACCACTGCCTTCACATCGTAACCGGTTTGAATCAAACTCTCTAAAATTGGCGCCGAAAATTCCGGCGTTCCCATAAACACAATTGACGTCAAACTTAACACTCCTTCATTGATCACCCAAGAAACTACATAAAGCTCATAGGGTTATTATCGATTGCAATTTGCAGGCCAGAACGACTCTTGCGCTGCGCTTGTGACAGCAACTTAAACAGCGCGGTCTGCAACTGCGGTTCTTGCTTATACTTAATGACTAATTGATAGTAATACCGTTTATTGATTCGAGCAATTGCCCCTGGCGTGGGGCCCAGCATGATTGCATTTGGACTCAGCGTGGTTTGGAGTTGCTGGACGATTTGATGAATCGCCGTTGCGGCAACGGACTCGGTTTCATCACTCACCGTCAGCTTAACGGCGAAGTAGTACGGCGGGTAATTGCCACGGTGACGCAAGTGCATTTCACGCACGAAGAATTGTTCGTAATCCTGACGCTTAGCGAGTTGGATGGCATAGTGGTCCGGATTATAGGTCTGGATCACCACTTCACCCGCCTTCTTCGCACGGCCCGCACGACCACTGACCTGTGTCAGCAGTTGAAAAGTGCGCTCACTCGCCCGAAAGTCGGGTAACCCAAGCGCGGTATCAGCATTGAGTACCCCAACAAGGGTCACATCCGGGAAATCGAGTCCCTTAGCAATCATCTGGGTCCCTAATAAGATATCAGCCTGATGGGCACCAAACTGCTTTAACAAGCGTTCATGCGCCCCTTTTCGCCGAGTTGTATCCACGTCCATTCGAATAACGCGGGCTTCTGGCAACAGCTCATGTAATTCGGCCTCTACTTTTTGCGTGCCCGTCCCGTAGTAGCGGATATGGCGACTCTTACAGTTCGGACACCGGTGTGGGATTGGTTCTTCATGGCCACAGTAGTGACACTTCATCGTTTTGGTATCCATGTGCAGCGTCAACGAAATATCGCAATTAGGACACGTCAACACAAACCCACAGTCCCGACACATCACAAAGGATGAAAAGCCCCGCCGATTCAACATCAGCAGTGACTGTTCGCCCCGTTCAAGTCGATCCTTCAACGCCGTCATTAAGGCCGTTGAAAAGTTACTTTCTTTGTGATGCTTCAACTCTTCAGTCATATCAACCACGCTCACTTCAGGCAGCGCCTGTTGGTTAGCCCGAGTTGGTAGCAATAATCGTTGATAGCGTTGTTTTTGTGCGCGAGCCCGACTTTCAAGTGATGGCGTCGCACTTCCTAGAACCACTGGACAGTGGTGATACCGTCCCCGCCACAGCGCAACATCGCGCGCATGGTAGCGTGGATTATCCTCTTGCTTGTAGCTGGCTTCGTGCTCTTCATCTACGATAATCACACCAAGGTTCTTGATAGGTGCAAATACCGCCGACCGGGCGCCAACTACGACCCGGGCTTCCCCACGGGAGATTCGCCGCCATTCATCAAACCGTTCTCCGGCTGACAGACCGCTGTGTAAAACGGCGACCTGTCGGCCAAACCGACCACGAACTCGACCCACAATTTGGGGTGTCAGTGAGATTTCAGGAACCAGCATCAACGCTTGTTTACCTTGTGCCAAGGTGTTGGCAATCGTCTGTAAGTAGACCTCCGTCTTCCCACTCCCCGTGACCCCCTGCAACAAAAACGGGGTGCTTTGCTGATCATCCGTTGCTTGATTGATTGCATCAACTGCGGTTTGTTGATCCGGATTGAGTTGAAGCGCCTTGGTCGTCGTCACAGCTGATTGAAATGGATCACGGTAAACTTCTGCTTGTGAGCGACTCAGCCAACCATTTGCCTCGCCGGTCTTGATGGTCGAAGCACTCAGCCTAGTTGCTTTTCCAGCACCGTTTGTTGAACTGGCTTCGAATGGTCGATCAAGTACGTCAGCAACTGCTCTTGCTTTAACGCGCCCTTTCTTAGACTCGCTCGGGCTGCCTGTAATTCGGCCGGAGTCAAAGCCGGTTTCACCATCGTGACCGTTTTAACGTGGCCCTTGTTTTGAACCGCGTAACTCACCGTCACCTGTTGCTGTTTTGCTAACCGCATCAACTGCTTCACCACTGCCGGTGCAACATCATCATCCCATAAAAGTCGGTCTTGTTGGCCAAACAGTACCTGCCGGGTCTCTTCAGGCAAACTAGCTGTTGGTGTGACCCATTTTTCATAATTGGCCTTCAGTGCATTGGGTAACATTGTCTGAAGACAAGTGATCGTAAACGCATAGGTGGTTTTAGCCAGCCAGTCAGCTAACTGCATCAGTTCGGCATCTAACACTGGTGCCGGATCCATGACCGTATCGATTGCCTTTAACGTGACTGTTGCGTCCTCAACCTGATCGATCAACTGCCAGACCACGCCCTGTACCTTCCGACCGCCGTTGCCAAACGGTACCACCACACGCATGCCGGGTTGAAGCATTTCTTGAAATTCTGCCGGAATCACATACGTATACGGTGTATTGGTCTGCATCGTCGGCACATCCACGATGACTTCTGCGTATTGCGTCATGCTACCCCTCTTTTTGAACGCGCTGACTGATCTGATCGACCACTTGTTGGGCAATTAACCGCTTCGACGCCAACTTGGTTTTAATTGGCGCTTGGTCCGGTTGCAAAAT
This sequence comes from Secundilactobacillus similis DSM 23365 = JCM 2765, assembly GCF_001311075.1. Taxonomy (GTDB): domain Bacteria; phylum Bacillota; class Bacilli; order Lactobacillales; family Lactobacillaceae; genus Secundilactobacillus; species Secundilactobacillus similis. The sequence continues at coordinate 9,840 of NZ_BBAD01000070.1, read as the reverse complement.
CGTAACCTGATTGGTATCACCGTTGAAGCCAACGCCTGGTTGCGAAACATCATTGGCAATCAGCAAATCAAGGTGTTTTTCACGCAGTTTTTTCGTGGCGTTATCAATCAGATTTTGCGTCTCGGCAGCAAACCCAACGGTGAGTTGTTCGCTGGTTTTGACCTTTGCAACGGTCTTTAAAATATCAGTGGTTTTCACCAATTCAAGTGTCATCTGATCATTGTCAGCCGTTTTTTTAATTTTTTGATCAACACTAACTGCCGGTTTAAAATCGGCAACTGCAGCCGCCATCACTAAAATATCAGCATCTTCAAACGCCGTTACAACGGCCGATGCCAAATCTTCGGTGCTCACAACTGGGACTAACTGCACCCCTGCCGGCACCGTCAATTTAGTTGGTGCTGAAATCAGCGTTACAATTGCGCCACGTTGCTGAAGTTCAGTGGCGATTGCGTAACCCATCTTACCAGACGAATCATTTGTAATGAACCGGACGGGATCGATGCGTTCTCGAGTCCCACCAGCGGTCACAACGACGCGCTTACCCGTTAACGGTGTCTTAGCCGTCGCCATGACACTGGCTGCCGCCAAAATGGTTTCTGGTTCAGGCATCCGACCACGACCGGCATAACCTTCAGCCAAGAAACCAGTTTCCGGTTCCAAAATCGTGACCCCATCCGCCTTTAACGTAGCTAAATTCCGTGTCGTTGCCGGATTGGTCAGCATATGTTCGTTCATTGCTGGCACAACTAACTTAGGGGCGGTCGTGGCCATTAGCGTCAAACTCGCCATATCATCAGCAATTCCGTTAGCCATCTTACCAATGATATCTGCGCTTGCCGGCGCAACGATTGCTAAATCGGTCCAGTCTGCTAGTTCGATGTGATCTACCGACTTGGTCTTAGCACCTGCGAAAACATCCGTCGCAACAGGTTGCTTAGACAGCACTTGAAAACTAAGCGGCGTTACAAATGCCTGCGCTGCCTGCGTCATCACAACGCGAACTTCAGCACCTGATTTCACAAGCAACCGCGTTAACATCAACGCCTTATAAGCGGCAATGCTACCGGTTACGTATAGTGCAACGTGCTTTTGATTATTCATGTTTTAACGCCTCCGTTTTTTCACACACATTCTGCATTCATTGTACCAGATATCACCAGAGCGCGAAACGAAACGCGTTAGGATCACCCTAGTGGCAAACCACTGAGATTAGCCGCCGTAACGGCTAATTCACACGTAATTTCAAGTCCCCACTTCACCGTTTATTTCCCCAAACAACGTCAACCGCTCAAAAAATCCAGATATTCAATCAACTGAATATCCGGATTCTTTCAAGATTATTGAGTTATCTGCCACTAACTGAGGTGACTGACTCACTAAATGAAACTAAGCTAAATCGTCTTCGTCAGGTCGATTTGAACCTTGCCGGCAGCGATTTCTTCTAGCGCTCGACCAATCGTTTTGGGTGATTCGTAACTAGCCAATAATGGCTTCGCACCTGCATCCAATTCGTGCGCCCGTTTGCTGGCTAACATAATCAATGAGTAACGTGAATCAACTTGTTCCAATAACTTATCTACTGATGGGTATAATAACATGTTTACTCTTCTCCAATCTGTTCATAATCCGGCATGACCCGCGTCACACGGAGACGTTCCGAGCGAATGATCGTTCGAATGCTGGCAACGGCGTTCGCAACTTCATCATTAACGACGGCGTAATCGTAATTGCGCATCATCTTGATTTCTGAAACCGCCTTTTTGATCCGAGCATTGATCACGTCAATTTCTTCAGTGCCACGGCCAATCAACCGGTGCTTTAATTCCATTAAATCAGGGGGTGTCAAGAAAACAAACACGGCATCCGGACAGTTTGCCCGAACCTGCATTGCACCATTCACTTCGATCTCTAAAAAGACATCTTTACCGGAATCTAGCGTCTCGTTCACGTAAGTCAGTGGTGTACCGTAGTAGTTATCAACGTACTTAGCGTACTCCAACATCTCACCATTCTTAATGTTTTCTTCGAACTGTTCCTTTGAAACAAAGAAATAGTCAACGCCATCCCGTTCGCCGTCGCGCGGTTGCCGGGTGGTCATTGAAATCGAGTACTGAAAGTCCGTATCTGGTTCATCAAAGAGTGCCTTGCGGACGGTCCCTTTGCCAACAACCGATGGCCCAGATAAAACGATCAACATTCCTCTTTTTGTCATTACTTGAGATCCCCTTAATTTTCAGCGTGATTATCTATCTATTATCGCACGAAAACTAACTACTTGACAAGTAGATTCTACTGTTTATACTAGTTTAATCGTCTTTAAAATCCGAAATCGGCGAAACCAAAGCGTCTAAGCGTTATTTTACGGTCTTGCGCTTAATGATTGGATCGTGCCATTTGATTCGACCAACACCCGATATTGAGTTTAAATTCAATTAATTTAACCGTGACCAGCTAAGTCATAGTCTCGGTTTCTTTCCGTTGTCCATTTCTGAGAAAAACATTTCTCTTGCAAAATCAAACATAGGTTCGTATAATAAATTATGCAAACAAACGTTCGAGGTGATTATTCATGTCTACAGAGGTATCCGCACTTAAAAAGATTTCTAACCAACTTAATGACCGTTACCGTCAATTTTTAGAACTCGACCCGATTGAAGCCCTTCGTATGCCCGCATCTCAATTAACTTACTTTCTCAACCAGGCCATGACTCGGCACTACTACGTCACCCTTCACTTAGTGGGTGATGACGAGCCAACCATGACCGGTTACCTATCCCAAGGTCCCCGCGACACGATTCTGGTCACTTTTCCACACCAAACCATGACAAGTGTTGCCCACCTGTCTCAAATTAGGTATGTCTCACGCTTAGATTATTCGGCCTAATTCGTAGGCTAAAGCTAATTGAATCAAGCATCAAACCTGAAAGTTATCCGACCTGAAAGTAACCGATTACTAACCAATAAATAGTGCCGTGAATTCTAAATTCCAGAATTCACGGCACTATTTGGTATCTACAATTTATCGTTTACCCTTCACTTGGTCAGCCAGTTCAAGCAGCTCTTTGGCATGGTCTAACGCTAGATCCGTTACCGTTGTACCAGCCGACATTCGCGCCAGCTCTTGAATCCGAGTATCGGTCCCCAGCCGCTTAATATGCGTTTCGGTGCGGTCACCCGTTACCTGTTTGGCAATAAAGTAGTGGTGGTCACTCATCGCCGCAACCTGTGGTAAATGGGTAATACAAAGGACTTGAGAATTCTGCGCAATACCACTGATTTTTTCGGCAATTGCTTGCGCTACCCGGCCTGATACCCCGGTATCAACTTCATCAAAGATGATCGAGGTGACCCCTTGGGACTTAGAAAAAATCGTCTTTAACGCCAACATGAGCCGCGAGAGCTCCCCACCAGACGCAATTTTGGCTAATGGGCGAATCTCTTCACCTGGGTTAGGTTGAATGTAAAACTCAACGTCATCCATCCCGGTCGCAAAGTAGGTTGTCTCATGTGGTTCTTTAAACCGAACCTGAAACACCGTCTTAGCCATGTATAGGTCACCCAGTTCACGCTTAACAGCCACTTCCAAGGCCGCCGCAACTTCATGTCGTTTTTCAGACAGCGCTGCACCTTGTGTCTGGAGTTGCTGCTCTTGCTCAGCAAGCTCACTATCTAAGTCACCCTCATCAATTTCGGCTGCTTCCATGTCAGCAAGTTCGCGAGTAATTTTCTTCAAATAAGCTAAAATTTGCGCTTCTGAATCCCCATACTTGCGCTTCAATTGATGAATGACATCCAGGCGTTGCTCAATGGCATCGAGTTTATTTTCGTCCCATTCAACTAAATCAACTTGCTTAGAAAGTTCACCAGAAGCATCCTGCAACGCATAGTACGCCGTTTGTAACGCTTCTGAAAGTTGCTTGAATTCAGGATCAAGGTCAACGATTTCGGATAACGCATTCATCGCCTGACCACTTAGATCCAACGCCCCGGTCACTTCTTCATTCCCATTGAGCGCTTGAAAGCTTTCCTGCAGCGCGGTATTGATTTTTTGATAGTTCACTAACCGGTCACGCTGCTGGACTAACCCGGCCTCTTCATCTGGTTGTAGACTAGCAGATTCAATTTCCTTCACTTGAAATCTCAACATATCCAGTCGTTGGGCCCACTCTTTTTGGTGGGTGTTGCGATCGACCATCGATCGGTGTAATCGCTGGTACGTTTTGTAGGTGGTTTGGTAGGCCGTCTTAAGGGTCAATAACGCTTGGCCACCAAACTCGTCTAGTAACCGTAAATGCTTATCGGGTTGCATCAGCTCTTGATGTTCATTTTGACCATGAATATCAACAATGGTTTCACCGAGTTGCTTGAGGGTACTCGTATTCACCATCATGCCATTAACGCGACAAATGTTACGGCCGCTCCGGTAAATTTCACGCTGAATGATCACCGAACCATCTTCATGATCGATGCCAAGGTCATCTAATAACTGATAGGTCTCCCCGTTATCCGGGAACACAAACGCGCCCTGTAGCACACATTTATCAGCCCCAGTTCGGACAAAGTGTTGCGACCCCCGGCCACCCGCAAGTAGACCAACGGCGTCAATAATAATCGACTTACCGGCACCAGTTTCCCCCGTTAGAACCGTCATCCCGTTTTCAAATTCAACATCTAAACTCGCAATAATTGCGAAATTTTTAATGGATAATTCTTGTAACACTGCGTTCATCCTCCAGTATCCGTCGCAGCATGCGTGCTCGACAGTTCATCCGTAACCTAAAAACGAGTCGGTTCACCAGACTGGTCGACCCAACTCGTTTGACATTACTGCAACAACTCTTCGATTGCCGCTTGTAACTGCAACGTTCCTGCCTCAGTTTTACAGATTGCTAGGACCGTTTCGTCATCACCAATCGTTCCAAACACAAAATCGTACTTCATCTGATCGATCAGTGCTGAAATTGCCGGCCCATTACCGGGCAATACTTTCAGCATCGCATTTTTTTCTTGAACTTTAAAGCTCACGTACGCGTCTTGCAACGTTCGCTTGAGTTTCTTTTTCGTATCTAGTTTCTTTTGAATTGGCATGTTGTAGCGGTAACCGCCTGAAGCAGCCGGCACCTTGACCAGCTGCATATCCTTGATATCCCGTGAGATCGTTGCCTGGGTCACATGAATATTTTGGGCTTCCAGTAATTTGACAAAATCTTCTTGACGCTCAATATCCTGCGTATTTAGTAGTTGGCGAATCAACCGCTGACGATCTTGTTTTTTCATGTGGCCATCTCCTTGCCCGAAAATTACTTTAGTCCCATTCTACACCCCATGCGCCACATTCAAAAGCATTTAAAAACATTTTGATAATTTTATGCAGTTAAAGTTTGATGAGCAGTTGTAACCGTTTCAGCAACGTTGATTGCTTCAGAAATTACAGGCGTGGTCGTTGACTTCAAGTGAACCAGGAACTCAATGTTGCCTTCGCCACCGGTAATTGGTGAAAAATCAAGGTGTTCCGCACTAAAGCCGCTATCAAGAGCCAACTGTAGCACCTTTTGGATGACGGCTTCATGAACCTTAGCATCCTTGACGATCCCATGCTTACCAACGTTTTCACGTCCAGCTTCAAACTGTGGCTTGATCAAAGCAACCACTTCACCACCCGGCGCTAAAATTTTCTTCAGTGGTGGCAGGATCAAGCTCAACGAGATAAACGACACATCAATCGACGAGAAGGTTGGCTGACCTTGCGTAAAGTCTTCCGGTTGACTATACCGAAAGTTCGTATGTTCCATCACAACGACCCGGTCATCTTGACGAAGTTGCCAAACGAGTTGGTTACTCCCAACATCTAACGCGTAGGACCGTTGAGCACCATTTTGGAGCATCACGTCCGTAAAGCCACCAGTTGATGATCCAATATCTAACACCACTCGATCAGTCACATCAATATTGAACACCTTTAGCGCCTTAGCAAGTTTCAAGCCACCCCGACTGACGTACGGTAATGGTTTGCCCTTAATATGCAGGTCGGTCGTCACCGGAATCTTAACGCCTGGCTTATCCAAACGTTCTTCATTGTCCCCCAGGACTTCACCGGCCATAACGGCCCGCTTTGCTTTTTCCCGGGTATCAAATAACCCTTGGGTGACAAGTAATACATCAACACGTTGTTTTTCCATTGGTTCTCCTATTCTTTCACGCGAAAATAACTGCAAAATGACGCTAATAAACTGGTATCCAACCCGGTTACGCGTTGTAACTCGGTTAGGTTCTGTTCAGCTGATGCCACAACTTCTCGCAACCGTTGCCGCGTTCCAGCAACGCCAAATAATCCCGGGTAGGTGTTCTTCGCTTCAGCGGCATCCTTGTGCGTTTGTTTTCCTAGTTCCGCCGTCGTTGCGGTGACATCCAATAAGTCATCATAAATTTGAAAAGCCAGTCCAAACTGATCCGCAAACGCGAGTAATAACCGCGTCGTTTCACCCGTGACTTCACCCATAATCGTGCCCGCTTGAACGGCATAGTGCAGAAGAGCTCCCGTTTTTTGACGGTGTAACTGTTCAAGTTGGGCAAGTTCTAATTGCTGGTGCTCACTACTAATATCTTGTGCCTGACCAGCGACCATTCCACTGGGACCCGCAGCAATCGCTAATTGTTGCGCTAACTGCAACCGCTGTGCCACTGGTAGTTGACTATCCGTTAACCATTGAAACGCCAACGTCAATAGCCCGTCACCAGCTAAGGTTGCCATGCCAGCCCCGAATTTAACGTGATTGGTCGGTACGCCGCGACGCAAGTTATCATTATCCATTGCGGGTAAGTCATCATGAATCAGTGAATAAGTATGCAGTAGTTCCAGCGCACTTGCTGCTCGAATGTGCGCCTCAGTTAATGGCACCCGTAACGTTTTTAAAACCGCGAGCGTCAATAACGGCCGCAGTCGCTTCCCACCAGCGTTCACGGAGTACGTCATCGCATCCGCCAGAAGCGCCTGATCACTATCAACGGGGACCGCTTGCGCCAAATACCGGTTGATCACCGGCACATAGGTCGCTTCAAAGGCCGATAATTTAAGCTTAGCCCTAGTCATGGTCAGTGGCCTGAGCATCCGCTGAGGTTTCAAATGGGACGGTCTGATCATCATCAGTCATCATTTCCGCCAGCGTCTTTTCTGCATCCGTTAACTTCACTTGTAGGTCATGGCTCAAAGCCACCCCTTGCTTAAATTGTGATAAGGCTTCTTCCAACGGCACATTGCCCTTTTCCAAAGCCGTTACAATTTGCTCGAGTTGCGTTAAATTTTCTTCAAAAGTTGGTTCTTGGCTCATATTAGTCAGTCCTTTTCATCTGGTTCAATTGTTTTAACTTCTGCGGTGGCATTCCCGTTCTTAAAGTGCATCGTCACGGCTTCACCCACCTGTAACTCGTTCACGTCAGCAACCACTTGGTCATCACGGGTCAAATAACTGTAGCCACGGCCCATGATTTTCAACGGACTTAAGTAATCCAGCGATTGCGCTAATTCGGCAACCCGTTGCTGCTGTTGTTTGAAGTTTTGGAGGCTACCACGTCGTAGCCGATCGGTTAAGGCGGTCACTAGCTGTTGCGATTGGGCAACCTGATTGGCCGGTGTGGCACTCTGCAACCGTTGCCGCAGCGCCGTCACCTGCGTCTGGGTCAACGTTAACTGGTGATCCATCGTTTGTTGTAACTGGCGACTAAGTTGATCGACCTTTTGGCTATAACCTTCATATAACCGTTCCGGCTGCTGAAAAACGTAGGCGGTTTTTAATTTGGTCAACTGTTCATTCAACATTGCCAGTTGGTGTTTAAAGGCATTTAACAACCGCACGCGATCCTGCTTCAATGCCAGTAACACATCACTCAACACCGGAACGGCTAATTCAGCCGCAGCCGTTGGGGTTGCCGCGCGGACGTCCGCCACCAAATCAGCGATGGTCGTGTCAGTTTCGTGACCAACGGATGAAATGATGGGAATTCGACTATTAAAAATCGTTCGGGCCACTCGTTCTTCATTAAACGGCCAGAGGTCTTCAATCGACCCACCGCCCCGGCCAATAATCAGTGTATCAAAGTTGCCAAGTTGGTTGACGCGTTCAATTTGTCGCACAATATCATCAGCCGCTTCATTCCCCTGTACCAGCGCCGGAAAAAGCACGATTTGGGCAATCGGATATCGCCGACGAGTCGTGGTGATGATGTCTCGAATCACCGCGCCACTCGGACTAGTTACGACCGCAATTCGTTTAGGGAACCGCGGCAACGCCTTCTTAGGTGCTGTAAACAGGCCCTCCGCCGAAAGTTTTCGTTTCAACTGCTCATAAGCTTGGTAAAATTGTCCCACACCATCGGGTTCCATTCGCTCGACGTAAATCTGGTAGTTACCGCTCGCTTCGTAAAGCGAGATACGGCCAACTACCATGACCTTCATCCCTTCTTCTGGGGTGAACTTTAACTTCGAAAACGCCGATTTAAACATGATGGCACTGATTTTAGCGTGATCATCCTTCAAGCTAAAGTACTGATGGGCATTTCGACGTAACCGAAAGTTGGAAATTTCCCCCGTCAGATAAACTTTACCTAGATACGGGTCAACATCAAATTTTCGTTTGATATAACTCGTCAGGGCACTGACTGTTAAATACTCACTTGGTTCCACGTGTCTCACTCCATTTAGCTAATTCAACCGTCTGTTGCATCAACGTGGCAATGGTCATTGGACCAACCCCACCTGGTACGGGGGTAATCAATCCAGCAACCTCCTTTACGCCGTCAAAGTCAACGTCTCCAGTTAGTTTGCCGTTTTCGTCACGATCCATTCCAACGTCAATCACAGTTGCACCTGGTTTGACGTCGGCTGCCTTGATCAAGTGGGCAATTCCCGTGGCAACGACCAAAATATCAGCATCCCGGGTGTAGGCCATCATATCAGCCGTCTTAGAGTGAACAACGGTTACCGTTGCACTCGCATTCAGCAACAATGCTGCCATTGGTCGACCCACAATGTTGGAACGACCAACAATCACCGCGTGCTTACCAGCAACAGGAACATGGTAAGCTTCAAGCATGGTCATAATGCCCTTGGGTGTGCACGAAACTGGGAAATCAAGTTGAGCGTTCGTATAAAGCTTACCGACATTTTCAGGATGAAAGCCATCGACATCCTTAGTTGGTGCAATAGCCCGGGTAATTGCCAACTCATCAATTTGTGATGGTAATGGTGATTGAACTAAGATACCGTGGACCTGATCATCTTGATTTAAAGCCTCAATGACTGCCAACAACTCTGCTTGAGTGGTCGTTTCTGGTAATGCCTTAATTTCAGAAATAATACCGATTTGTTCAGCCTTTCGGTGCTTACTACGGACGTAAATTTCACTAGCAGCGTCACCACCGACAATCACGACCACGAGCTTGGGGGTAATGCCGATTTCTTTCAAAGCCGCCACTTCTGTTTTAGTTTTGGTATTGATCTGCTTTGCTAATTGTTTTCCATCTATCAACTCTGCCACGCGCGTCACCTTCACTACTCTTCATTTTAATTAAACTACCGTGTATTTTATCACATACCAGCCTGCCATTGGAACACCTGCGAATCAGGCTGGGCTGAATTATTGCGTTACTACTAGTTTAACATTTCTGTCACGGGCTAACTACGGTTGACATGCTGGAAATGTTTTTTTGCTTACGCTTGTGTCCAGCGTAAGCATCCTTCTATTCAGTTTGTGAAGTGTGGTGATTTGCGTGGACTGGCGATTCCGGTAGGCGACTAGGTTCCTGCTGTGGGGCCGGTCTGAGCCAAAAGGCGGTCTCAGA
>NZ_BBAD01000069.1 GCF_001311075.1 Secundilactobacillus similis DSM 23365 = JCM 2765 | reverse complement strand
GGCACTCGTACCCCGAACCCCACGGGGCACGACTGCCTAAGTCATACCGACACCACTGAGCCTCGCGCGCCTCCGCCTCCCGCTACGTAGTGCGCTGTCGGCAACCACAACGGCTGACTGTCACATTCTGTAGTTGACGAAACAGCGTCATGGCAACGCTGGTAGGAACTCAACAGCGTAAAAACGATTGCGCAATACTAAATCTGCCAGTCATACAGCACGTTTGCGTTGACTGAAAATCAATGCTGTCGTTTATCGAATCAATGTCAGGTGTCGCAATACTGCCGCAAGCCGCGCAGTTAATCACTTGAGATGCCCTGCAATATTGCCGAATTGTGTAATGTGAGATGTAGGTAGTCGCCTACCGGAATCGCCAGTCCGCGCAAATCACCGAACTTCACAAACTAAACATGCTTACGCTGGACACAAGCGACAGCAAAAAAGCCAACCAGCCACAATGCTAATTGACTTCATTTAATCAACTATCTTTAATTAAGCTTCTGCATCCAAGGCAGCTAAGCCGTCCTTGGTAACTTGCTTCAAAGTTTCTGCTGAAGCAGCCATCTTAGCTTTTTCATCGTCGCTTAAGTTGATTTCGACAACGCCGGCAAGACCGCTAGCGTTGATGATGGCTGGGGTACCGATGAAGACATCGTCCAAACCATATTCGCCATCTAAGGCTGCGCCGACAGGAAGTACGGCGTTTTCATCACGTAAAATTGCCCGCGTAATGCGCATCAATGAAGTGGCAACCCCGTAGTAAGTGGCGCCCTTGCGGTTGATGATTTCGTAAGCTTTGTTCCGAGTTTCATCTTCAATTTGTAATAAGTCTTCTTTAGTGATGCCCTTATCAGCGGCAATCTCTAATAATGACTTTGAGCCAATGGTTGCTTCATCATAGGCAGCGAATTCGGTATCGCCGTGTTCACCCAAGATGTAAGCTTCAATGCTCCGTGGGTCAAGGTCAAGCTTCTTACCCAACGCAACCCGTAAACGAGAAGTATCCAGTGAAGTCCCTGAACCGATAACCTTGTTCTTTGGGAATCCTGAGAATTTCCAAGTCGCATAAGTTAAAATGTCAACTGGGTTAGCCGCTAACAGGAAGATACCGTCAAAACCAGAATCAACGATTGGTTTAACGATCGATGACAAGATCTTCAGGTTCTTGTTAACCAAGTCCAAACGAGTTTCGCCTGGCTTTTGTGGCGCACCAGCAGTGATTACAACTAAATCTGCGTCCTTAGCATCACTGTAGTCACCAGCGTAAACACGCTTTGGTGAGGTAAATGCTTGGGCGTCCTCTAAATCAAGGGCGTCCCCTTCCGTACGTTCTTTGATAACGTCAACAATAACTAATTCTTCAGCTAAATTTTGGTGCATTAATGAGAATGCGTAAGCTGAGCCAACGGCCCCGTCGCCCACGAGAACAACTTTTTGATGGTTCTTAGACAATGTACTCCACCTCTTCTATTAATGTGTTGTTGTAACATGAGACATTGTATCATGAATGTTAAAACAGTCGCTAGCAGAACGACTCAAATTCGAGAATTTTTTCACTAAGTATCGCCTAATCGGTTGATAAATCGGTAATTCGCTCATCTAATTCTCATTAAAAATACTTCACAAGTCCGTCATTGCCAAATTTTGTAACAATCTACTCGAACTTACCTAACTATATGTCTAAGTGTTGATTGCCCCCGCGCTTTGCTGTACCCTTAGACTAAGCCGAACAAGGAGGAACTATTCATGACACATAAAAAGCGGTGGATCGCCGCTAGTGCTACCATTATTCTGGCGTTTGGCCTTGGTTACGTTTGGCGTGCTACCCACTTTCAAAGTCACTTTTTGAGTGATACTGAAATTGCCGGCGTGCACGTTGGTGGTCAAACGGCGGCCCAAGCTGCCCAAACGCTGCGCAACAAACTTTCTAACCAACGCTACACCATTAGTGAGCATCAACGAACGCTCACGACCTTTACCTCCAAAGAAGCCGGAGTTAAAGCTTATTCTACTGCAACGTTACAGCAATTATTAGCCAAGCAAAACGCTTTCGCTTGGCCCATGCACCTCACAACGGCAGCAGCCAGTGATCAATCGCTCAGTAAGCAAGCAATCGATCAAGCGCAACTTAACCGACTTGCGTCTCAAGTCGTGGCATCAGCCGGCACCAACCGTACAAAAACGGTAAACGCAACGCTGGTCTATCAGCAACACAAGTTTCAAATCAAGGCACCGACTTACGGGACTGAAGTTACCCAAGCCAGTGTCGCAGCCGCTCTATCAGCTGCGGTTCGCCAAGATAAAACCCAAATCAACTTGAAACAGGCTTACGTGAAGCCGACCGTTTTAGCGAACAGTCCGAAACTGAAAGCAGCGAAGACTAAGGCGACGACTTTATCGAAAAACACCATTACTTATCATTTGGCTCAGCATACCGTTCAGATTCCTAGTGATACCATTGCGAGCTGGTTAACGACGACTAATGGCAACGTGTCCGTTTCACAACCTCAAATCTTGAAGTATTTGACCAAACTTAGTTACAAGTACGGAACGGTTCACCACGCCCGCCACTTCAAAACCACTGGTGGCAGCACCGTTACCGTTCCAGCCGGTTTGTATGGCTGGAGCATCAAAGTCGCATCCGAAACACCTAAACTCGCTAAGATCGTGTTAGCTGGTAAATCTACGACTCGAACACCAGTGATTCAAGGAACCGGCTACCACGCTAACGGAACTGATATCGGTAACACTTACGTTGAAGTTTCTAAGGCCCACCAACACATGTGGATCTACAAGCATGGTAAGCTCGTTATCTCAACTGCCGTCGTCACCGGTAAACCAGTTAAAGGGACCACCCCTTCTGGCGTTTACGTGGTTTGGAGCAAGCAGCGTAACGCAACGTTACGTGGTCAAAACGATGATGGCTCAAACTACGCCTCACCCGTCAGCTACTGGATGCCGGTTGATGATACCGGTGTTGGGATCCATGACTCGCCTTGGCAACCACGCTATGGCGGTAACTGGTACCTCACTCATGGTTCTCACGGTTGTGTCAACACGCCGCCTTCAGTGATGAGTAAGGTTTACGCTACCGTCCCATTGAAGACTCCCGTGGTGATCTACTAACCAAGCTTTAATACCCGCGCCATTAACCTTTCGCGTTAAGCGCGGGTATTTTTTTGCCGTCTCACCGGCTATGTGACGCCCATCTTCGTTAATAGCGCCTGAAAAAAGGACCGCAATTGTACGACTATCGCTGAATCGTCCCCCGTTTTGTGTTATGATATTGATAGTTTATTAGAGAGTTCTAATTATTAGGAGGTTACACCCTATGTTGTTGAAATCCTTGATCAAACCCAAAGAGCGCCTGATCACGGTCCAAGAAAACGTGACCCTTGAAGAAGCCCTTAAGGTCCTGGAAGATTCCGGTTACCGTTGTGTGCCGATCCTAGATGAAACCGGAACGATTTTCCGCGGGAACATCTACAAGATGCACATTTACCGCCACAAATCTCGCGGTGGTGACATGCACCTCCCAGTAACGACCTTACTGAAGAACGCCACTAAGTTCATCTCAGTTAACGCCGCGTTCTTTAACGTCTTCTTCTCAATCAAGGACCTCCCCTACATCGCTGTTTTGGACGCCAACAACAAGTTCTACGGCATTTTGACCCATACCCGCTTGATGGATATGCTGTCTCAATCCTGGAACGTCAACATTGGCTCCTACGTCTTAACGGTTGTCTCATCTGGTAACCGTGGCGATTTAGCAGGAGTTGCGAAGATTATTACCAAATACACCAATATCGCCAGTGTCATCAGTCTCGATGCTCAGGAAGGCGAAATGGTTCACCGGATCATGTTCACATTACCCGCTGAAGTTGACGCGGATAAACTAGATCGCATCGTCCACGCTCTAGAACGTAAAGAGTTCCGGGTGGCCGAAATTGAAGACCTCAAAAAAGAGGGTTAGGTAACACGAAATTAACCAAAAAAGCGTCGTTGATTTCTCGACTTGAGAAATCAACGACGCTTTTTAATGCCGCTACAATGGTTTATCCTAACGTACTTAACTCATTACTTTTTCTATGTACATCTACGCGCGTTTACGCTTTTTATAATCCGTTTTCTTACTACCTAACCCGATGCTGACCTCTAACGCATGGTCAACTTGAATCATGGTGGCGTCATCCAGATGAGCCACGTGATCCTTTAACCGTTGCTTATCAATGGTTCGAATCTGTTCTAATAAAATTACCGAATCCTTTTCAATTCCGGTATGATGCGCCTTGATCCCCACGTGGGTCGCATCTTAGGCTTCGAGATTCGCGCCGTGATTGCCGCAACGATCACGGTTGGACTGTAGTGGTTCCCAATGTTGTTTTGAACGATCAACACCGGTCTGACACCACCCTGTTCAGAGCCAATCACCGGTGACAGGTCCGCGTAAAAAATGTCCCCGCGTTTAATCTCATCTATTGCCATCTTCTCATCCCCTTACACCACGTCCGCACTACTGCTCTAAATAGAGTTGTGCAACTTCATCTTCACATGGCAGATACTCTTGAACAATTTCTTCATTAAGGTCGCTCATCGCTTGATAGCCCGTTACCAAAGACGTTGTCATCATCACATTACTAGGCGTCAGTTCGATGCCCGTTTGGTGAGATGTGGCTACAAGTAGTCGAATCTGGCCATACGAATCTCGTGAATGGAGTGCGTGCTGTTTAAATGACATTTTTTGTACGATATAGTGTCTCATGATAAACCCCTAATTAATCCGTTACTCATGAGTGTTATTTTAACATACTTTAATGCTGTTGAGTAGCCACTTAGCGGACACTCAACCAGAAACTGTGATTGGTATAGTTGGAATTGATTACGCAATCAGTTCCCTAATGATCTCCCACGCCCTCACACAAAACCGTGGTTAACTCTCACTAACTACCAGCAATCAGCGCTCATTTCAAACCAGCAGCACCCCTGCTGAAAAATTGACACCAACCATTAATCGACATGAAAAACCGGCCAGTGGTAATACCCACTGACCGGTTTTGAATTGATACTAATTTTATATTACTATAATTAATTTAAATAAACTCGCGGTACTCGTGTGGTAAACCCACAAGCGAGCTCATAATGAATGGTACCACAATAATCCGCAACGTCCTGTAACGTAATGGTTGCGCCGTGGTCGTTCCCGACTAAAGTAACCGTCGTCCCAGTTGGGTACTCGTGAGGTAATCGAACCATCATTTGGTCCATACAAATTCGTCCGATAATCTCACAGTAGTGACCATCAACTAGTACGTGAAAGCCTTGTAACCGCCGTTCATACCCATCAGCATAGCCGATTGGCAGGGTTGCAACCCATTCATCCTGTTGGGCAGTGTAAGTTGCCCCATAGCTGACCGAGTTACCCGCCTTCAACTGCTTGACGAACACGATTTTAGTTTCTAGACGCATCGCCGGCTGCAATTCAAATGGCGCCGTCAATTCGGTTCCCGATGGGTTTAGCCATATCCTGCAACCCCGAACCGAATCATATTGCCGTTGCAAGCATCATGCCACAAACTAGTTGCTGAGTTCGACACGTGAACGTACCGTGGTCGCTCTGGCAGGACTGCCATAAAGGCTTGCCAGCGACTAATTTGTTTTTCAAAGTACGCCGTATCCGCTGAATCGGCCTTTGAAAATGCGTAAAGATCCCTTCAAAGTTAAATGCTGGCGATGCCGTTAATGCCGTGACTGCCGCTGCTAGCGCCTCAGGTTCCTGAAACCCGATTCGTCCCATTCCCGTATCAAGGCCTAAATGAACGTTTAGCGGTTGGTCCGGTGAAACGGTCTCAATACTTGTGGTTGCCGCTTCAAGCCAATCCTGCGAGCCCACAGTCGCTGAAATATGCTTTTGAGCCATTAAACCAGCATATTGCGGTTCAGTAATCCCTAACACTAAGATGGGTTGGTTAAACCCAGCAGCCCGTAACGTCAACGCCTCATCCAGAATTGCAACACAAAACCCAGTTGCCCCGGCCTTCACAGCCGTAGTCGCTACCTGGGTGATACCGTGACCATAGCCATTCGCTTTGACCACCATAAATAGGTCGGTTCCTTTCGCTAGCCGAGCCTTCTCGGTTGCAATATTGTGGTAAATTGCTGCTTGATCGATCACCAGTTGCGTTGGTCGGTGTGTGCCAATTGTCGTCATTCTTCAGAACTTCCTTCTAATAGTACTTGCGTCATTACGAGTTGGCTGGTATGTGAAATGGAAATAAACCCCTTACCTTCAAAGGGGTGCCGAACGAGTTCAGGTTTACCCGTCGCATCATCTAAAATCTCAACATCTTGAAACGAAACTGCCTTCCCGATACCAGTGCCTAACGCTTTACTGTAAGCTTCTTTGGCTGACCAACGACCAGCTAAAAACTCCGCCGCCCGCTTCTCACCTAAAGCATCGTAAACCGCTACTTCCGCCGGTGTCAGCACCTTCGTGACAAAATGCTGTCGATCCGATAACGCTCGAATCCGATCAATTTCCTCAATATCAACGCCAATCCCATAAATCACGCGCTCTCTTCCTCGCTTCATTCATAATCGTAGTCTTCATTTTATCACAATCTGACTTAGATGGAAGGGTGATACTTGTCACTACCGGTTAAATTTAACCAACGCTTTGTTGCTGACGCTTGTGTCCAGCGTAAGTGTGCGGAGCGAGACGGGTTGAGAGCGGTGTGCAAGGCGACATCGGTAAACCCGCCAGGCCCGGGCGCTTCACCGATGTCGCCTTGCATGCAGCTCTCAGTCTCGCGCAGCACCATTCGGCGTGGTGGCCGGAAAGCGCGTGGTTGACAAGTTCTTACAACTTCAGGAACCCTGGAAATAACAGTTTAAGTGGCGCCGAATTTTGTAGCCTGAGAGTGCAGGTTTTCGTGCGGCTTTGGCGAGCGAAACGACGACAAACAGCCAACACCCAAATCACATCCAACACTTACGCTGGACACAAACGAAAAAAGCACCGAATCGCCAACGAAACGTTAGCGACTCGGTGCTTCAAGTTAATTAGTCTTTTTTACGGATGGTGAATTGACGCTTGCCACCACCATTGTTTTTGTGATCGCGATTCTTGTGATCACGGTGGTCCTTGTTGTTACCGCCTGAGTAACGGTGGTGACCATCACCGCCGCCACTCTTGTTGCCATAACGACGACCATTGCCGCCACGACCATGGTTATTACCACCGCGACCGCCACGGTAGTTCCGGTTACCGGAACCACCCTTGCGACGTGGTAATGGCCGTTCTGGTGTGATCTTAACTGGAACCTTAGTTGAATCGTCCTTGGTTAAGTCGTTCAGTAAGGCAGCCACTAAATCAATTGCTTCGTATTGATCCAGTAACTTGTTAGCCATCTTTTCGTACTTTTCAGTATCGGTCTTTTCAACTAGATCCTTAACCGTGGATTCTGCGTTGCTCAATTGACCAGTAAAGGCTTCTTCAGCCGAAGGTGGCTTCAGTGGTAACATCCGCACCTTGGTTAACTTTTCAATTTCGCGCAGGTAATCCATTTCGTTTGGTGTGACAAAGGTCAATGACACACCGTGGTGCCCGGCACGGCCGGTACGGCCGACACGGTGCACGTAACTGTCTGGATCTTGAGGAATATCGTAGTTGTAAACGTGGGTGACGTCTTCAACGTCGATCCCACGAGCAGCAACGTCAGTCGCCACTAAGATATCCAATTGTCCGTGCTTGAACTGGTTCAAGATTTGCATCCGCCGCTTTTGGGTCAAATCCCCATGGATCCCAGCAGCGTTGTAGCCACGAGTTTCCAAACCGCGAGTGATTTCGTCTACCCGACGCTTAGTCCGGGTGAAGACGATGGTCAGGTCAGGTGATTGAACGTCGAATAATCGAGTCATCACATCGAACTTTTCGTAATCCTTAGCTCGAACATAGTACTGATCGATTAAGTCGGTGGTCAATTCCTTGGCCTTGATCTTAACGTGTTCAGGGTTATTCATGAATTGAACCCCAACCCGCTTGATCTCAGGTGGCATCGTTGCTGAGAACAGCATGGTTTGCCGTTCGTTAGGAATAGCCTTGATGATACTTTCAATATCATCTAAGAATCCCATGTTTAACATTTCGTCAGCTTCGTCCAAGACCAGCATCTTCACGTGGTCTAACTTCACTGTCCGACGGTTCATGTGGTCCAATAAACGGCCTGGCGTCCCAACTAAAACTTGTGGGTGGCTCTTCAAGCTGTTAATTTGACGACGGATATCTGCCCCACCGTACACAACTTGAACCTTGGCATGTTCGTCCTTACCCAACCGGTAAATTTGTTCTTGGGTTTGGATGGCAAGTTCACGAGTTGGTGAGATCACCAATGCTTGAATGTTAGGATTGTCTTTGTCAATCTTTTCAAGAATTGGTAGTGCAAACGCAGCAGTCTTACCGGTCCCAGTTTGGGCTTGTCCGATCACATCTTGACCTTTAAGCACCATTGGGATGGTTTCGGCTTGGATTGGGGTTGCTTCTTCATACCCACTACGTTCTACGGCTTTGAGCAGGGCATCTGATAACCCGAGTTCATTAAACTTCAAATAAGTTTCCTCCTAGATAGGCTTTTACAAGGGCAATGGGACTAAGAGAAATCCGTCTCGTGTCGCGTCCGATTACCCAATTGACATCGTATCATTTAAAAAAACATAACTAGCGTATCATACACCAGATAACTATTAAACGCAACTATTTAACCAGCAGGTACCGCTTTGTTAGGTAAATCAGTTTACTCATTAATACCGACCTCACCCCCTCGTAACCGGTTACTAACTCGTTGTAAAAAATAAAAAGACTTTATTTACCGACATTGATTTTCGGCAATAAAGTCCCCCTTAACTATGCTTTTAGTTCAGCTAAAACTGTTTCCAAATGAATCCCGTGACTCCCTTTGATCAACACGGCATCGGCAGAAGTCATATCGGTTTGAAGTTGCGCCGTTAACGTTGCTAGCTCATCCGTCTGGTAAAGGTGGAGCGCTGTTTCAGGATACTGCTTGAGTAACTCATCGTACAACGCCTTCATGTGAGGCCCAACCAGATAAACTGCTTGAATCAGCTGTGGATCAAACGCCGAAGCCAGACTCGCGTGCAACGCATCCGCCTGAGCACCAAGCTCCAGCATGTCCCCGAGCACAACCCGTCTCGTTCCCGCAACGTCAACCTGTGAAAAGGCCGCCATTACTTCCTTCACGGCCGTTGGATTAGAGTTATACACGTCACTCAAGATCCGTTCGCCGGCAGCGCCGTCCACCCATTCAGCCCGGTTCTTAGTTAGATTCATGTCCAAAAAGGCTTGCGCAGCGTCACTCGCACTGATCCGATATGCCTGCGCCACACACAGTGCAGCCAACGCATTATTAACGTTGTAGTCACCGATCATTGGCAGTTCAAATAGCTGATCTGGCCACTGATTCGTCTTAAAGGTCGTGGCCGTTTCCGTCGTTTGCACTTCAGTAGCAACCATCTCGTCAGCTGTTTGACGACCAAACGTCATCTGGCGTTGTTCAACTGCGGTTGCTCGTTCCTGCAACAGTGGTTCATCGCCATCAAACACAAAGAGGCCGTCTTCCTTGAGCCCGTGGGTGATTTCCATCTTCGCATCGGCAATTTTCCCGCGCGTCCCGAAGAATTCAATGTGGGCTTCGCCAATCATTGTGATAATGGCCAAATCAGGTGAGACCAGTTTACTCAAGAAGTCCAGCTGTCCTGGCCGGTCCATCCCAAGTTCAATCACCAAAATTTCGGTGTTGGGTTCCATCGCCAAGATCGTCACGGGAACCCCGATTTCGTTGTTAAAGTTATCCTGCGTCTTCGTCACGTTAAACCGAGTGGCGAGGATGGCAGCTACCATATCCTTCGTCGTCGTCTTACCATTTGACCCAGTAATGGCCACAACCTTAGGATTGATTTTTAAGAGATAATGCCGACTTAGTTCCTGTAACGCTGTCAACGGATCATCAACAACTAAAACCGGGTAGTCCGTTGGTGCTGGCCCCCGATCCGCCTTCCAAAAAGTGGCGACTGCGCCATTAGCCATGGCTTGTTCGATAAATTCGTGGCCATCACGTTCACCAGCTAAGGGCACAAATAGCGCGCCAGGTGTCAATTGCCGACTATCAAAGGCGACACTCGACACTTCAATTTCGGTCCACATTGTTGTTTCATTTTGCGCTGAAACCGCCGTTGCGATTTCACCAAGTTGCATTTTCATGTTTTTGCTCCTAATTATTTAACGTCATTAAAAAACTGCTTCACTATTATAACACGACTCCGACTGAGGTGTTATTTTGACCAATTAGGGCGCTGTTTGTCAGTTGATTGAACAACTAACGCGCTGCGCCCCGTATCTGCTATAAATCAATTTCATCCTCAATAAACGGTGTCTCATCCGTAATTTCTAACGCCCACCGCTTCGCTTCAACGTCGTAACTAAGCGTTGCCACCTGTCGCGACGTTTCGTAAACATCCATTCGATCACGCCACCAGTTCTGACGTTCCGGGTGTTCTTGCAACCGAATCGGGATCAAGTAACGCCGTCGTCGTTCGACAGCTTGATCAAACGCAAAGATGACCCCTTCACTAAATACCGCCGACAACTGTTGGAACAGATCATCCGGGACATCACTGACCGAAAACGGCCGGTTAAACATCATCCACCGGTTGCTGTGCAACAACCGCAAATGCCGCTTCAGTGAAATATCCAGAATATGGTTAAAGGTGCGCAGATTGCGGTAGTACACTTTCACAAACCCCTCGGTCGTTGCGAGGTACGCATAGTCATTTTGAAGCTTCGAATACAACGGCAGATGATAGTGGGTCTTCATGTGCGCCATATACAACAATTCCGCAATTTCACTTGGCATGAGCAAGTCCAGGTCATCAACCTCGTGATAATCCAACCACATCTTCGGGCCTGCCGATTTTCCTAACAGAAACTCCCGGGCGGCAGATTGACCAGAAACCGTTTGGAACCGGGTATGGTTATTGACCTGGTTCCCCTCATTTTGTTGATCGATTAATACCAACCGTTGGGGCACACTAGGAATGCCGTTCACAAAATCGGCCGTTGTGACCCCATAGGAGATTACCAGGTTATTCACCTGCTCCCAGTTAATGTAGATAAAATTACCTTGCATCACTTTACTCACACTCTCTACAATTTTCAGACAATCTCATTGTACTACGAAACCGTTCGTAATTGGATAACCAAATCGGATTCTGATAAAATAATCTACCGTTTGTTTCGTATCCGACTAAACACCCCTAGAATCCCGGCATTACGGGCTTTAAGCAGCACAATTTTGGCCTTAAAATGAGGCCCTTCACCACTATTCTTGACATCCACTGATTCCACCCGTACCATGTATCAAGCACAACTATAAAGGAGACCTATCATGACTAACGTGTTATTTGTTTGCCTCGGTAATATTTGTCGCTCACCAATGGCAGACGCCATTTTTACTGACCTCGTTGCCAAACGGGGCTTAAGCGATCGCATCCACGTTGATTCCTGTGCAACCAGCCGCGAAGAAGCCGGCAACGCCCCTCACCCTGGTGCGCAAAAGGTGATGGCTGCTCACGGGTTAGATTACAGCCAACTGCGTTCACGCCCCATTCAACGCGGTGACTTTGAGTGGGCCGATTACATCATTACGATGGATCGTCAAAACGTCTTCAACCTGAACCAGAAGGCTCCGGCAGCCGATCAAAGCAAGATTCACCTGTGCTTAGATATTCTCCCGGATCGTCAGGGTGAAGAGATTCCTGATCCTTGGTACACGCACCGGTTTGAATATACCTATCAAGTTCTAAGTGAAGCCCTGCCAAAGTGGTTAGATCACATTGAGGCTACGGATTTAAAGGCTTAGCTACCTAATTGACTGAATCAAAGGCGCCATGACATTCCAACTTGGGGATGCCATGGCGCCTTTATTTTAATTATTTGTTATTAAACTGACTAGCAAACTGTTTAACGACCGCATTTGGCGCATCAGCGTACTTCATTGTTTGAACGAGTTTTCCGCGAATCATCAACCGACCCGCACCGGTTGCATCACAGGTCACTAACGTAATGATGTTTGACCGGGTCTGATTAACGACGTCCACCCGGGTTGCCGCGATAAACTGTCGCTTGTAAACCTTGTAGCGGTAGACGTGTTTCATGTTCGTCAGGTAAATCGTATTGCCCACCTTGGTTTTCCAGTACAGCGGGCTGAACAGGATATCCTTGCGAACCATGTGGTGACCAGCTAACGGATAGTTACCCGACCCCATTTTTTGGTCTGCTCGCATCGTTCCCGCAACTAACGCTAAGGTCTCATTGGCCACGCCCTTAGCGATTGGCAAGTGAATCTTGGCCTTCGGAACTAAAATTTGACCAATGACGTGCACCTTTTGCGCATTCATTCGGGCCTTAGCCACGGTTGTAAAATTCAGTGATTTAGCATTCTTAAAGTTAAAGTCCGCCGATTTCTTCTCGTTTGCCGCCACCGACTTAGCCGTTACTTTCGGTTGGTACGAACTAACTAACCAGTTTTTGATTTGTCGATTGAAAATCAAGCCTAGTGAAATTAACACCAGAATTGTAAACCCAATTCGATAAAGCCACCGCCGAACGCGATGTTGTGACTGCTTTTTCATGTTTATCCCCCGCTCTCAGGTAGCACTTACTTGAAGCGTTAAACCGTCTGCCTAAATGATACCCTAATTTTACTCGATTTATTCGGAGAATGAAAGTTCGGTGATTTATATTTGGGGGAAACTTTGGGTATTGGTATCTGGTGTTGGTTTAATTTGCAACGGCGCGTTGCATAGTGCTCGTTTGGGCTGTTAGTTCCAGGATTTTTGAAATTTCAGGACCTTGTCAGCCACGCGCTTTCTGGCTACCACGCCGAATGGCCAAATAGGCTTCCAGACTTCGTCGAGTCGTGCTCCACGAGGCAGAAGGCTATGTGTAAGGTGACCCCCGGTAAAACCGCTAGGACCGGGCGCGTTATACTTGCTCGTTTAGACTACAAAATTCGGCGTTGCTTGAACTGTTATTTCCAGGGTTTCCGTAATTTTAGAAACTTGTCAGCCATGCGCTTTCTGGCTACCACGCCGAATGGTGCTGCGCGAGGCAGAAGGCTATGTGTAAGGTGACTCCCGGTAAAATCGCCAGGCCCAGGCGCTTTCACCGGGAGTCACCTTACACGCCGCCTTCTAACCGCCTCGCTCCGCACACTGCACAAAAAAACAGCCTTCCCCCAAAAGAGAAAGCTGTCATCAAATAATCGTGTTTGATTATAAACCGTACTTCTTGTTGAAACGGTCCACAGCACCATCGGCCTTGGCAAACTTTTGCTTACCAGTGTAGAAAGGATGTGAATCTGAAGAAATTTCAACCCGGATCAATGGGTAAGTGTTACCGTCTTCCCATTCAACAGTTTCTGCTGAAGTAGCAGTTGAACCTGAAAGGAATTTGTAGCCAGTACTTGAATCTTGGAAGACTACTTCGTGGTAGTCTGGATGGATACCTTGCTTCATAAGTTGTTCGCTCCTTTGCCCTGAATCATTTACTGAGACAGAGATTGATTGTTTATATCGTCAACCCAACCACTATATCATGAACCCCTATTAATTTCAATGGGTATTCGTGAAACAATGATTAGTTTCACGTTAAATTACCTTGAAACTGTGCGCTAATCTTCGACTCGAACTGGATCTTCAATGGCAACGTCCGCACCTAGCGCCGTTAATTTAGCGACGATGCTCCCATAACCACGTAAGATGTTATCCGCGTTTTCGATTTCAGTTGTGCCATCTGCCATTAAGGCGGCGATCATCAATGATGCACCGGCCCGAATTTCACCAGCATCAACGACTGCTCCGTTCAAATGATCAGTATGGTCAACCACGATCATGTCACGTTCGGCTCGAATCTGCGCCCCCATTTTCTGGAGTTGTGAAATGTGCTTTATCCGTTGGGGATAAATGGTGTCAACGATCATGCTACTCCCAGTCGCCCGCAAAAGTAGCGGTGTGATTGGTTGTTGGAGATCCGTTGCAAACCCTGGGAATGGTAACGTCTTCACCTGAATGGCTTTCAAGTCATCCGAGCGTCCAACGTAAACCTTATCCTCACCCATCTCCAGATTAACGCCCATTTCAATCAACTTAGCGGTAAATGATTCCAAGTGTTCTGGAATAATGTTGTTGATTTGGATGCCGTCACCAGCCGCTGCAGCTAAGGATAGGAACGTCCCTGCTTCAATCCGATCTGGAATGATGGTGTGTACGTTAGTTGCCCGTAATGCTGGGACCCCTTCAATGCGGATCACATCAGTGCCGGCACCGCGAACGTGTGCCCCCATGTTGTTCAAGAAGGTGGCAATGTCGACGATTTCGGGTTCCTTTGCAGCGTTTTCAATCGTCGTGGATCCCGTTGCTTTAACGGCTGCCAAAATGGTGTTGATGGTTGCCCCAACAGACACCACATCTAAGAAGATGCGAGCGCCGTGTAAGCCGTCTTCACCCGTTGTAATGCGGACCGTGCCGTTATCCTCAACCACACTAGCACCTAACGCCTGAAAGGCCTTGATGTGTTGGTCAATTGGTCGAGGACCAATGTTATCGCCACCAGGGAACGTTACCGTTGCTCGGCCAAAGCGGCCAAGTAAGGCGCCCATAAAGTAGTATGACGCTCTAAGACTCTTGATTGCTCGACTTGGCATTGGTGCTTCAACAATTTCAGTTGGGTCAACCTCCAATACGCCATTCGCAAATTTGGAGTGAACATTCATTGATTCTAGGATCAGCATCAAATTGTGAACGTCCAAAATATCTGGTACCATATCAAATTTAACCGGTGTATCAGCCAGGATTGCCGCTGGAATTAACGCGACCGTGCTATTTTTAGCGCCACCGATGCTGACGCTACCTGACAAGCGCCGACCACCGTGGATTATCATTTTTTTCATGACATAATTATCCTCTACTATAAAAATCAAAAAATCATGCTGCGATGCAATCATTAGTTAATGATAAATAATGCCCCGGCAAAATACAATAGTTTAACTAGTAAAACGTTAATTTGTAATATTTAAAAGGCCATAATCGCGACATTTCCCCCAAATTTGCCCAAAAAAGGCGGTCAACGTCATCGTCGACCGCCTTTTTTGTCTCCAAGTATGAGTGGTTATGCTTGGTGTTGTTCGTAGCTGCTTCGACAAAGGACTTGAACAAGCCTTCTGGTCGAGTTGGCCGTGAAAGGAATTCTGGGTGGTATTGAGCTGCCACGAAGAACCGGTTCGTTGGTAATTCGATAACTTCCACCAAGTGGTTGTCAGGTGACGTCCCAGCGAAGACTAAGCCTTCGCCTTCATTTCGTCACGGTACGCATTGTTGAATTCGTAACGGTGACGGTGACGTTCTGAGATCACATCTTGATTGTTGTAAGCTGCAGCCGTAACCGTGTTAGGTTGTAACTTACATGGGTAAGCACCTAACCGTTGGGTCCCACCCATTTCAGTCACGTCCGTTTGGTCAGCCATCAAGTCAATGATTTTGTGGGTCGTTTCTGGGTTCATTTCAGTTGAGTTGGCATCGGCGTAACCCAAGACGTTCCGGGCAAATTCAACGCTGGCCATTTGCATCCCAAGGCAAATGCCTAAGAATGGCACGTCGTTTTCACGAGCGTATTGAATGGCAGTAATCATGCCTTCAATCCCACGATCGCCGAAACCACCAGGAACAATAAGACCATCAACGTCTTTTAACGTATCCGCGATGTTTTCCTTGGTGATCTTTTCAGAGTCCACCATTTCAAGGTCGATGTCGGCATCCAATGGGTAGCCGGCGTGCTTCAAAGCTTCGGCCACAGAAATGTAGGCATCGTGCAAGCCCACGTATTTACCAACCAAGGCGATCTTGATGGTCTTGGTTAAGCTTTGCACCTTGTTAACCAACCCTTGCCATTCGGTCATGTCGGCTTCTGGTGCGTCCACGTGGAAGTGATCCAAGATAAATTGATCCATGCCTTGAGCCTTCAAACGCAATGGAATTTCGTAGATTGTATCCACGTCCATTGATTCAACAACGGCTTCCGGCTTCACGTCACAGAACAATGCGATCTTCTTCCGCATCGCATCGGTGATTGGTGCTTCGGTCCGAACAACCAAGACGTTAGGTTGGATTCCTAAGCCACGTAATTCACGAACACTGTGTTGCGTTGGCTTCGTCTTCATTTCGCCAGCGGCGTGCAAGTATGGGATCAACGTGGTGTGAATGTAGATCACGTTGTCATCACCAACTTCAGCCTTCATTTGACGAATGGCTTCCAAGAATGGTTGTGATTCAATATCCCCAACCGTCCCACCAATTTCGGTGATGACGATGTCGGCATCCAAGGTCTTACCCGCCCGCATAATCTTTTCTTTGATCATACCAGTAATGTGTGGGATCACTTGCACGGTTGCCCCGAGATAGTCGCCACGACGTTCCTTTTCCAAAACTTCGGAATAAATCTTACCAGTTGTCACGTTGGAGTACTTGTTGAGGTCGTTGTCAATAAACCGTTCGTAGTGACCAAGGTCCAAGTCGGTTTCGGTCCCGTCGTTGGTTACGAAAACTTCCCCGTGTTGATAAGGCTCATCGTGCCGGGATCGACGTTAATGTAAGGATCGAATTTTTGGATCGTTACCTTTAACCCACGGTTCTTGAGCAAACGTCCAAGAGAGGCTGCAACAATTCCTTTTCCAAGTGAAGAAACCACACCGCCGGTTACAAAAATATATTTGGTCATTATATAACTCCTCATAAGATTAATTTGGGGTATCTGGGCATTGTCATAAATAATGAAAGAAGCCCCTATTCAACGAATAGGGAGCTTCTTATTCCGAACAAAGGCTTCACGCATCAACGTAAAGCGCCCAAACGTTATATTACTTGTTTTTGGGGTGGGCGTCAAGGGAAATGTTTAGAGCGTTTTCGAAACGGGTTGAGAGCAGTGTGTAAGGGGACTTAGGTAAAGGCCCCGGGCTTGGGCCTTTACCTAAGTCCCCTTACATGCAGCTCTCAGTTTCGAAAACGCGTTTCGGCGCGAGGACAGCAAAGTGGTTAGGGGCCAAATTTTTGAAAATTCAAATAACACTAGGATAGGTCCATTCTTCTCAGAGCCGAAAATTTGTTGCCAAGTTGCATAGAGCGTGAGGCAAAACGGGTTGGGTGCGGCGTGTAAGGCGACTCAGGTAAAGGCCCCGGGCTGGGCGTTTACCTGAGTTGCCTTACACATAGCACCCAGTTTTGCCGAACGCGTTTCGGCGCAAGGACAGGAAAGTCGTTGGGGTGACAAACTTCCCAGAGTCAAATATTCCCAAGAAAGAATCATCCTGCTCAGAGCCGAAAATCGCTGCCAAGTTTCATAGTATTTTCTACGCGGTCTGCCACCAAAAAGATACCGGTAACTATCACGTCTTATCAACACCCAGCTCGTCACTCTATTCAGTATGGCTTGCGACGCGCATTGCGATTACTTGATTTTCGGCGTTATGATACCTATTTCGTTCAGCTGCTATTTTAATTGGACTTGCAGTCAGCATTTGTTCTCTTAGGCCTCCACGCCGAAATGCGCAAAGAAAAGCAAGGAGTTGCATATAAAGGGCACCCAAGCG
>NZ_BBAD01000068.1 GCF_001311075.1 Secundilactobacillus similis DSM 23365 = JCM 2765 | reverse complement strand
TCCAACGCAATTATGAAATGTTGACTGATAATTAATTCTAGCGTTCGTCGAATCAACGTTGATCGTTGCAATCCTGTGGCCAACCGTACAGTCAGCCACTTGAGATGTTCTGCGATAGTACCGAATTACGTCAACGTAAGATGGAGGTAGCCGGCCGGGTGTATGCTGTGTCGCGATAATTGGTGGTTGTTGGCGATTTTCCAATAACCGCCAATTATCTGGGACGAATTTCAGACTCGCATGGGTTTTGGCGAGGCTGAAATTCGAGGACTGAGACCGCACTTTGGCTCAGGCCGGCCCCACAGCAGGAACCTGGCCGGATACCGGAATCGACAGTTTACACAAATCACCGCACTTCACAAACTAAACACAAGAATGCTTACGCTGGACACAAACGACAGACTAGCAATTCAATCATCAACTCGCTATGATAAAGGCAACAACAGCGAAAACGGAGGCGATGAAATGACCTACTCGATTAAACAGGTAGCCGAGAAGACCGGATTATCGATTTATACGCTACGCTTCTACGACAAGCAGGGACTATTACCCTTTGTGGCACGCAATCAGTCGGGGTACCGGGCATTTACAGATGGTGATTTGAACTTATTGAAGACGATTTGTTGCCTGAAGGAAACCGGGATGAAAATTAGCGACATTCGGTTGTATGTTGACGATGTGATGGCAGGGCCAACGAGTATTCCGCACCGGAAACAGTTATTGCGGCAGCACCGACAGCAAGTCATTGAACATCAACGGCAACTGGCGGCTAATTTGGCCGAATTGGATGAGAAATTGGCGACCTACGAAGATCCGGCGGCGGTGCAGATTATCAGTCAGAAGCAGGCGTTTGCGATTGCTGAGAAGCGACAGGCGCATTTGCCTAATGTTTATGAAGGTTGAGTTTCTAGCTTAACCAGACTATCGACCGTTGCTAACACGGCTTCATCAATGGTGGCTAGGGGTGTCCAGCCCAGTTGACGGGCCTTTTGGTTGCTGACTTGATGACTGATGCTCAGCATGAGGACGCCTTCCTTAGCCGTTTTGTTGAACGGACTTACTGCTCGAATCAGCCAAGCTGGGAGCGTGTGCTTGGGGAGTTGGGGTGCAAGCTGTGGCCGTTCGCGCCGAATTAACGTCACCAATTCTGGAAGGGAACGACTGCCATCTTCAACGGCTAAGAAACGTTGACCAGCCGCTTCGGGGTGGAAGAGCGCCCGTAGATGAACATCGACGACATCACGAACGTCAGAGATGTTAAACTGCACGTTGGGGGCGAACCGGGTTTTGCCGGCAATCAACTGATGCACGAGACCAAAGCTACCAGAAACGTGGTTGCCAAATGCCGGGCCAAGCATCGCACCCGCCGCGACGGTTGCCAAGGTGAGGTGACTGGTTTTAGCGAAGGCCCACGCTGCTTTTTCAGCCAGAAGTTTTGAGAGCTCATAGGGTGAGAGGCCGGGTTCGTTTGGGTCCGTCCAGTCATCTTCAGTCGTGGTTCGGGTGAGGTCGTGATTGCTGAAACCGACAGCGCCAAAGTTAGCGGTCATGACAACCCGTTGCACGCCGGCGTCTTCTGCAGCCTGAAGAATGCGCCGAGTGCCTACGGTAGCAGTCTGAATGAGTTCAGGTGTTGCAATTTCACCGTTCACAAATACCGGGGCAGCCACGCTTAACACGTGAGTAACACCGGCCATGGCGTCCGCCCAGCATCATCAGTTAATAGGTCAGCTTGCACAAAACTCAGTTGATCGAGGTGAGGCGTTTGTTGAAGCTGGAGGTTGTCCAGCACGGTTTCGGCCGCATCGAGGTGACGTAGTGTGGCGCGGACTTGATAACCTTGAGTGAGTAATTGATGAATCAGGTGACCGCCTAAAAAGCCGTTGCCACCAGTAACGAGAACGAGGGTTGTCATAATTAAAGTCTCCTTTTTCGAATTAATTGTGACTTAGCTTAAACCCTAGACAACACTCTAGGGCAAGCTGAAATTGAAACTTTTTTGACAATCTGAAGATGAGTAATGTTTCACATGAAACATTTAGAGACAAAGAAGGCAGTTAATCGATGAAAATAATTGAACAGTTTCGACGTGGCAAAATTAGCGATGAACAGTGCGAAGATACGCTGGTGACGACCGCCGACTTTTTCGGAATCGTTGACGGCGTTACCGCTAAATCACCATTTCGGCATCAAGGGAAGACAACCGGTAAGTGGGCCTCGACCTTAATCGCTCACACGATTGCTGAGGCTGATCCGGCAACGACCTTACCAGACTTATTACGGCAAATTAACGATGTTATCCAGCGCTTTTATGAGCAGGTGCCGTTTCCTTACGACCGGGTTAGTCAGGGCCTTCAAGCGGTTGCGGTAATTTATTCACGGCAGCTGCGGCAACTCTGGTTAGTTGGCGATTGTCAGTTGCTAGTAGATGGGCAAGCGGTGACGAACCCTAAGAAGAGTGACGTGGTCCTGGGTAACTTTCGAAGTTTAGTGCTTGCGACCACCCCAGCAACGAAGAACGATGATCCGGGTCGTGATGCTATCCTACCTTGGATCCTGAAAGCAACCCAGTTTGCTAACGATGCTAGTACGGACTGGGGTTACGCGATTATTAACGGTCAGCCGATTCCAAGTGAGTTGTGTCGGGTGATTCAGTTAGATCAGCAATCCCATGAAATTGTGATGGCGAGCGATGGCTACCCGGTATTGAAGGGGAGTCTAGCCGAAACGGAAGCGGCACTGCAACGAGTGTTAGCGACTGATCCCCAGTGTACGCATGGTTATGTATCAACGAAGGGGTTGAAAGTGGGCAACCGGTCGTTTGATGATCGTAGTTACTTGCGGTTTAATACCAAATAAAAGGAATCGAACGTGGTGGCTGTTCGATTCCTTTTTATTTGGTATGCGATTAAGGTTATTCAGTTGCCTTCAACGCAGTCGTGTAAGTGGCAATCAAGTTTAATAACCGGCTAATATCGTCAGCAGAAACTTCACCAATGTTTCCAATTCGGAAGCTGTCCATTTGAGACACCTTACCAGGGTAGATGATGAAGCCCCGGTCCTTCAAGTATTCGTAGAAATCACGGAAGTTGAAGTCCGCCGTTGGGTATTTGAACGACGTGATAATTGGTGATTGAACGGTGTGATCGATTACGGGTTCGTAACCGAGGTCAATCATGCCTTCGTGAAGGAGTTGCTCGTTGGTGCTGTAACGGTGGTAACGCGCAGTGACGCCACCTTCAACGGACAGTTCGCGAAGGGCTTGGGCAAATGCATAGACGACGTGGGTTGGTGACGTAAAGCGCCATTTGCCATGTTGGTTTTCGAAACAGGCGTTTTGTGCGTAGAGGTCTAGGACCAATGAACGTGCGTTGCCCGCAGTGGTTGCCAAGGTCGCTTTTTTCGCGAGGACGATGCTGAACCAGGAACGCCTTGGACACACTTGTTAGAGCTGGTAACTAAGTAGTCAACGTTTAAACGTTCAAGGTCGATTGGTACGCCACCAAAGCTCGACATGGCATCCACGATGGTAACGATACCCTTGTCAGCAAGCGCTGGGATGATCGTTTCGATTGGGTTTAAAATCCCGGTTGTTGTTTCACAGTGGACCATGGCAAAGTGGGTGACCTCAGGGTGAGCGGCCAATTTTTCTGAAACCAAGTCCATGGTAATCGGTTGGTCTTCAGGGGCGTGAACCGTAATAAACGGAATTTGGAGGTAAGTGGCCATTTCAGCCATTCGTTCACCGTAAGCCCCGTTAGCTGCAATCATCAACGTGGCGTTTTCGCGCGGAATTGCCGTACCAAGGGTGGCTTCAACGCCGAAGCTCCCGCTACCTTGCATGAGAACGGCGGTGTAAACGTCGTCTGAGGCGTTCCCAAGCGTAACGAGTTGGTGACGCACCCATTGCGTTAATGCCTTGTAGTCATCGTCCCAAGTACCGTGATCCACCTGCATAGTTGCCTTAACGGTTGGACTGGTCGTAAGTGGACCAGGTGTCAGTAATAATGGCATTTCACGTTGGTGGTCATCGATTGATTCAATCAGTGGAATCAAGTCAGCGATGTTCATGACGATTTCATCGGCGCCGGCTTCGGTGAGGATGGCAGCGGCCTTCATTTGGTAACGGTCACGGTCTTCGATTTGAAGTTGTTCAAATTCCGATTGGGAAAGGCCGATTAAGTTACCACCTTCAACGACCCCAACCGAGATGACGCCGGCATTTTTACCTTCCAGGACATCGTTGATCGTATCGCCGACCTTAATCACGTGAGCAGGGTCAGTGACGTTGAGTTTTTGCATCGCCAATTCAACCATGGCGGGTTGTGGTCGACCCACGTGGTTCGTTTGTTCTGACGTGATGTTGACGAGCGGTTGGTAGCCCTGTTCTGCGGCCAATGGTAACAGTTGATCCAACATGGCTTGCGTATAACCCGTGGTCGTTGCCAGTTGAATGTGGTGGTCGTTGGCAAACTGGATCAGTTCCGTCATCCCGCTCTTGAGTTGGGCCGTTTCACTCAACACTTGAGTAATTTCGTGTTGGAACTGACGGTAAACTTCGTCAGTGGCGGTTGCTAGCGGAATCGTTGGGTGAGCAGCTTCCCAATTGTTTGCAATTTCGGGTTGTTGCAGAATTTTACGAACGTGACTCTTTTTGTCGATGCCGATGTCTTGGCGGATGCTGGTTTCGCTGAGTTCAACACCGTAGTGGGCAAAGGCATTTTTAAAGGCAATGATGGGTGCTCGGCTACCGTAGTCAACGGTAGTCCCGGCCCAGTCTAAGATAATCGCTTCAATCATGAAAAAGTTCCTCCTATGGGGTAGTGGGTCGTTAAGCATCTGTGCGATGAGTTGCGGCGCGAAGGCGGTACGAAATGATTTCGAGGATGACGGCAAAGACCAAAATCAAGTCAACCATCACACCGACTTCGCGGAAGTCAAAGTAGAAACTGCTGGACATGAAGATTGGTAACCAATTCCGCCAGCACCGGCAGCGGCACCAATGGCAACGGCGTCCGCGAAGTTGATTTCAAAACGGATGAAGGTCCAACTGAGCAGGCTTGGTATCAGGTAGGGGAGAATCGCTTGGCGAATGATCGTGCCTCTAGGAAGCCCCATGGCTTGCATACTGGTGACGATGTCACTATCGAGTTCGTCCATGCTATCGGCGTAAACTTTGGTCAGGTAGGCGACACTGTGAAGGTAATGCCGATGACCGCGGCGTTAGCGCCCAAACCGAAGACGACACTGTAGATCAGCACCCACAGAACAGTGGGAACGGCGCGAATCAAGGCCATCCCGCTTTGAATCACAAGGGTTAACCAAGTCGGCACCAGTTGGCGGGTACTAGCGAGGGCGAAGCCAAAGGCGATGACCGCTCCCAGTAGCGTGGTAAGAAAGGCCAGTAGGATACTGTCCAGTAGTGCTTTTAAAAGCGCCATGAAAGTGGTGTTACTTAAATGTGGGTCTAAGAACATCAGTTGGAGGTTAGCGCCAAAGCTTTGAATAGCAGCTCCCAGATTAAAGTGACTTGGAATCATTGACGGGAGGGTCAATAACGTGAGGCCACCTAAAACCATGAGCGTCAGGTAAACGGTGATTCGGCGTCGATCGCGAAATCGGAGCGGAATGGAAAACTGTGGCCCGTTGGGGGTCTGCGTCATCATGGTAAGTGATTTTTCGGGTTTGATCATGCGAGAAGCCTCCCAATGAGTTTGGATACCAGTTCAACTGAGACAACCAAAATGATAACGGCTAATACAACCAACCCAGCGGCGCCGTAACGAAGGCCCTTGAAGTAAAGGTTGAAGATGAAGCCGATTCCGGTCCCGGTGAGTAATCCCACTAGTGTGGCATCGCGGACGTTATTTTCAATCATATACAACACCCAGCCCATTAACGCGGTGGCAATTTCGGGAATTAATCCCTGAAAAATTACCTGTAAATAGGTAGCGCCGGTTGCCTGCAACGCTTCAAGCTTGCCAGTTCCAAAGTCTTCGATGGTTTCCATGAAGGCTCGGGTGAGAAAACCCACCGTCATGAAGAAGAGGGCGAGAAAACCGGTCAGATCGTTTTGTTTGAAAGAGAATAGGAGAATCATCGCCCAGGCGACAATGGGAATGTTACGCATGAAGGACGCGAAACTCCGGATGACCCAGTTCAGCACGACGCTGGGACTTAACGTTTTGGCGCCAAGCACCGCTAAGAAGAGGGAAACGACCGCGGCACAGGTGGTTGAGGCAATGGCAACCAAGAACGTTCGCCAAAGTTGCGTGACGATGTCGTGCCAGTAGGATGCCGATTCAGCGTTGGGAATAAAGTTATGCGCGAGCCAGATGATCCCGTTTTGAACGCCGAAAAGGGATTGGGTTTGAAAACCAAGGCCAACTGAGGCGAGCACGTAAGCTAATCCGAGACCGACAACGATGAGGGTGAGGTGCAGTCGCTTTTTCGCGAAAAGCGGTTAATAGTTTGTGAATTGTCAGCCATTCACGCCCACCTCCTCAGCGACCGGCTGTTTGCGATAAATGTTGGCGACGGCGGTATCAGTCAAAGCGGCGGGTGAGTCATCAAAGACCACTGTCCCTTGATTAATCCCAATCACGTGATCGGCAAATTCACGGGCAATGTCCACTTGGTGGAGGTTGATCAGCACGGAAATGCCGTCATTTACAGCAAGATCGCGCAACAGCGTCATAACCGTTCGCGTGGACTTGGGGTCCAGCGATGCGATCGGTTCATCACAGAGAATCAACTTGGGGTGCTGCATCAGTGCACGCGCGATGCCCACCCGTTGCTTTTGCCCACCGCTCAAACTGCGGCACTGCTGGTAGGCAAAGTCGCCAAGGCCGACCTTTTGTAGCAGTTGGAGGGCTTCTAACTTCTCGGAATTACGGTAAAGGGAAAACATACCGGCCAAGTTCGACTTTGTCCCTAGGCAACCATGCAGGACGTTTTCGAGGGCGGTTAAGGTTCAATCAAGTTGTAGTTTTGAAAAATCATGCCGATTTGGCAACGCGCCCGCCGTAGTTCGGCTCGGTTGAGTTGTCGTAGATCAACATCGTCCAGCAGAATCTCGCCGTCATCATCCTTGATCAATTGGTTCAAACTCCGAAGAATGGTCGTTTTACCAGCGCCAGAGGGACCAATGATAACGGCAACTTCGCTAGGAGCGACTTGGAACGAGACGTCAGTTAGGTTTTTTTTCTCGCCGTCGTAGCTTTTAGCGAGGTGGTTGACTGTTAACATGTAGGCTCCTCCTATGAATTGGGCTTATTCGCCAGAACTTTGTGGGTCGGTGCGTACCACTTGTCAGAAATACCGATGAATTGCGTCTTGCCATCTTTCGTGAAGAGGCCACGGACTTTAGCATCAGCAGGTGCGAAGAACTTAGGATCGTTCGCAACACGCTTAGACGTGAAGGCTTTGACAATCTTGTTAACGTCAGATTGGCTAACGCCCTTGCTGTTAACAACTAATGGTTCGTTTTGAACTGGGTAAGCGGCCAAGGCGATACTTTCCTTGCCACGAACTGAGTTAAATGGTGCTGGGGCATCGGCGTTCACTTTAAAGTCGGCACCGGCCTTAGTCGAGTCGTTCGTAAACTTCCCGTATTGAACTAAGTCCATGTCGTCAAATGCGGCAACGTCGGCGTCACCCTTCAACAAGTTAACGGCTGACCCTTGGTGAGAACCGCCGAAGAGGACTTTAGAGAAGAACTTGTTGTTTTGTTGGAGGTCGTCCTTGCTCTTCAACTTGAAGGCCGTTTGGATAGCCCCGGCTGGAATGGCGAAACCAGAAGTTGACGTGTTTGAAACGAAGGACATGCGTTGGCCCTTGATCTTGTTCAGGCTGTATTTGCCATTCACCTTATACTGAGCGGCCTTAGCTTTAGGCACCATCACGTAACTGTGGTACTGGGCGTCCTTTAACGTCCCTGACTTACCAGAGTAGGTTAAGATCGGCTTAACGGCACTGTTTTGCTTGTGCGCTTGGATGTAGCCGTCAGGGCCCATCAAGGCGACTTGGGCCTTACCAGAAGTGATGGCTTGGATCGCCACGTTGTAGTCGGTGGTGGTCTTCACGTTGACCTTCTTACCAGTGGCCTTGTGAATCTCGCTCGCTAAAGCGGTCCGGGCGGCAGTGGCTTCCTTGGCTGAATCACCGGGGAGAAAGACAACGGTCAGTTCCTTGCTCTTGCCTGCTTGGTCGGCGTTAGATTTAGTGCTGCAACCAGCTGCGGCCAAGGAAAGGCCAACCATACCGGTCAGTAAAAGGGTGCGCTTAAGTGGGGTCATATCAAATACTCCTCGTTATTTTTTTTACAGTCCAATCATAACCAACGCGTGTAAAGGTAAGATAAAGGTTGTGTAAATATTGGGAGTGTTGGTGTAAAGGTTTGGTAAAGACCAATTTACGGTTACTAGATAGCTAGGTACGTGGTTTGTGCTAATAAAATAGGAAATGATTAACGTGATTGATGGTAGAATTGTGGCGGATGGGACGGGTTAACATTTTTTGAGAGTGAATGTAACGTGAGTATATTGGTAAGTATCGAATGGGTTTCTTCACTGATAATCAAGGTGTCGAGAACGGGACTTCGAGACTGTTATATAGCCTAAACGCGGAGAAAAACTCAGGCCCCGGCCATATAAGCCACTCACATTGCAGATTCCAGGACCGGGAATCTAAAATGTGAGTGGCTTATATTCTGGGACCTAACCGAGTTTTTCTCCGCTCTCCAAGCAACTTACCTGACGTTCTCAAATGAAACGATTAGAATAAACTTAAGGTATTGAAAAAAGGAGGATACGGTATGACGACAACATATGACACAATTATTATTGGTGCGGGTCCCGGCGGCTTGGCAACGGCTTATGGGTTAGTGGCAGCACAGCACATTTTAGTGATTGAAGGGAACCTTTGGGGTGGGACTTGCCCTAATTTTGGTTGCGACCCCAAAAAGATGTTGTATGGCGTAGTTGAAGCTAAGCGCCAAACGCAGCGTTATGCTCAGAGTGGTTTGACCGGAACACCGCAGGTCGATTGGGCGGCCTTGATGAAGTTTAAGGAAAGCTACACAGCTAAGGTACCTAAAGGCACTGAGAGTGGCTTAACCAGTGCTGGTATCGATCACGTTCACGGTCAGGCTCGGTTAGTTGATGGCCACACGGTTCAAGTTGATGCGCAACAATTCACAGCCGACCATATCGTGATTGCAACCGGCGCGCGGCCAACGATTCCTGATATTCCTGGCAAGGAACACTTTTTAACGAGTACCGACTTTTTAGCATTACCACAGTTACTGCGCCGAATCGGGTTTGTTGGTGCGGGTTACGTGGCGATCGAACTGGCTAACATTGCGGTTGAAGCGGGTGCGGAGGTTCACGTTTTCCAACACAACGATCGGTTACTTCGGGGATTCCCACAGTCGTATACGGAAACGTTACGAGATTTGTTGGCAGAAAAAGGCATTCATTTCCATCTGAATACGCAAGTTCAGAGGTTGCAGGCAACGGCTGATGGCACAATTACGGTCGAGACCGATACGGCAGCGCCATTAACGCTGGATGCTATGTTTACAGCGGCCGGCCGACGTGCTAACCTAGATAATCTGGGGCTAGATCAGCTAGGCATTGACGTTACTGCCGGTGGGGTTGTTGTAGATGATCATTTACGGACCACGGTTCCTAGTGTGCTTGCGATTGGCGATGCGATTGCCAAATCCCACCCCAAGCTGACACCCGTTTCTGGCTTGGAAGGCCGTTACGTGGCTGAGCTGTTAAAAGGGACGACAACGGCGCCAATTAGCTATCCAGTAATACCCCATACGGTATTTGCTGGCCCCGAATTAGCCAAGTTGGGGTCACGTTACAGCAGGCACAAGAAACCCCAGAGGGGTATCTTGTACGGCAACAAAAAGTGGGTCAATGGTACACGTATCACCGGTTAAAGGATGATTCTGCTCAAGTAACGACGATTCAGGATCGCGTGACGGGACAATTGGTTGGTGCAGTGGTGTTGGCTGTGAACGCTGAGGAACTGGTGAACGATTTAACTGAGGTCATCACGAACCACAAACGGCCTGAGGAAGCCTTTAACTGGGTTCCAATTTATCCAAGCGTTGCGAGTGATTTGGGTTATTTTTATCACTAAAACGATTTAGAAATGTTTGGAGGAAAGCTGTATGACTGCTGCTGAGACGTTATTTGAAGCGATTCAACAAGATCCACAGAATCAGGTGTATACAGAGCAAGGAATTCAGCCTTTGTATCACGTTGAACCGAATGCGCGGTTGTTGATTGTCAGTCAGGCGCCTAGTCGCAAGGCACAGGCATCGATGACGTTTTGGGACGATCCTAGTGGTGATCGGTTACGCAGTTGGCTAGGATTGAGTCGAGACGAATTCTACCATTCCGGTAAAATCGGCGTGATGCCCTTGGACTACTACTATCCAGGTAAGGGGAAACATGGCGATCTGCCACCGCGACCGGGATTTGCGGAAAAGTGGCATGAACAGACCCGCGCATTAATGCCCAACGTTGCGTTAACTTTATTGATTGGACAGTATGCGCAAAAATACTACCTACAAAAAACGCGTCAAAAGACACTGACCGCAACGGTTGAACACTACCAAGACTATCTACCGGAATACTTCCCGCTGGTGCACCCATCGTCACTCAATTACGGTTGGTTGAAACAACACCCGTGGTTTGAAACGGCCATTGTGCCAGCGTTGCAAGCACGGGTTCACAAATTAATGGTAGATTAAGTCACATCGAAAACTGTGCATCGATCAAAAATTGAATTCACTGAATATAATTAATCCGTATCAATGTTAGTGTATAATATTGATACGGATTAATTTTGATTAGGAGTGATTTTAATGACTGAAAAAACTACCTTACAACGAATGATCGATGGTGAGTTATACCATCAAACCCCAGAATTACTGGAATTACGGTTCAAAGCGCGGGACCTACTTCAGGCATATAACCGGTTAGACTATCGAAATTTAACGGAGCGGACTCGAATTTTGAAGGCGCTACTCGGCAAAACGGGTGACGGCGCGTTTATCGAGTTGCCATTCCACACCGATTATGGGTTTAACGTTCAGTTAGGTGACCACTTTTTTGCCAACAACAACTTAACGTTACTTGACGCAGCACCAATTATCATCGGTGATGATGTGTTGATTGCCCCCAACGTGGGGATTTATACAGCCGGGCATGCGTTAGATCCTGACTTACGATTAAAGACTGGCGCAGAGTATGCTGCACCGGTTAAAATAGGAAATAACGTTTGGATCGGTGCGGGTGTTACGATTACGCCCGGTGTTACGATTGGTGATAATACCGTGATTGGCGCTGGCTCGGTGGTTACCAAGTCGATTCCAGCGAACGTTTTAGCGTTTGGGAATCCTTGCCACGTGCAACGGCCGTTTGATGAACGCGATAAGCAGGTGTATTTTAAAGAACGACAAGTTACTCAAGACTACTTGGATCGCTTAGCATCTGGGGCGACCTTCCACCGGTAGTCAACTAAACTAGGGGGATGACGGATTGAAACGATACGCAGCACTCTTTGTTGGGCTCGGGGCCGTTAGTTACGGCATCCCAGCATCGATTTTTAAGCTGGCACACCGGGAAGCTGTTGGCAACGGCCCGCTATTAGTATGGACGTTTTTATTGGCTTGCGTGGCCCTGCACGTTTTGGAAGCGGGGCGCCGGCGACTCCAACCGGGAACGGTGCCCACAACGACTGCGAAGGAAAAGTGGCAGGTCATCGCTGCCGGAACGGCTTCGGGGTTTACAAATACCTTCTACATTCTGGCCTTAAACCGGGTCCCCGTAGCAGTGGCAGCGGTGATGATCATGCAGTCAGTTTGGCTGTCGATCGTCATCGGCGCACTGGTAAAACGGCAGTGGCCTTCACGACTTCAACTGATCAGTGTGGTTGTTGTCTTGGCCGGAACGGTGTTAGCGGCGGGCCTGCTGCCGATTACGGCACCACTATCGTTGCTGGGCATTGGCCTCGGGTTCATGTCGGGGTTGTCGTATGCGTTGACGATTCAATTTACGGGTAATGTTGGCCGACAGTTTAACCCGCTGGATAAAGCACGGCTGATGAGTATCGGCGCGCTGCTGCTGATTGTGTTGGTCTGGGGTGTGACGTTATTTAACGGGCACGTTGACCAACTGGCTGCAATCAAGTGGGGCAGTTTAGTGGCCTTCTTCTCGATGATTTTCCCGTTGATCGCCTATTCGATTTACATGCCTAAGTTGGCGCTAGGTGTCGGCCCGATTTTGTCATCGCTGGAGTTACCGGCCTCAATTTTATTTGCGTTTATTTTGCTGGGGGAAACCGTTGACTGGCTCCAACTAGTCGGCGTTGTGTTGATCCTCGGTGCTGTAACGCTGTCAAACTTGTTGCCGACGATGAAGCGGCGCTGGCAGGATGGCCATTAATAGGACAATCTAAAAAGACCGAAGCGAATTCGCTTCGGTCTTTTGTGTGCTGTCGTTTGTGTCCAGCGACAGTGTGCGGAGCGAGACGGGTTGAGAGCGTAATGTAAGGGGCTTCGGTGAAAGCGCCCGGGCCTGGCGGTTTTATCGAAGCCCCTTACATGCAGCTCTCAGTCTCGCGCAGCACCATTCGGCGTGGTGGTCAGAAAGCGCGTGGTTGACAAGCTCCAGTTACTTCAGGAACCCCGGAAATAACAGTTTAAGTGGCGCCGAATTTTGTAGCCTGAGAGCGCCGGTTTTCATGCGGCTTTGGCGAGCGCAGCGACGACAAACAGCCTACATCCAAATCACACCCAACACTTACGCTGGACACAAGCGATAATAAAAAACTACGCTTGCACAGCAAGCGTAGTTCGTTTAAGGATTACTTCAACAATTCCGCAACCGCATCCGGAATCTCCAGCGGTGCGGTCACAATCGCCGTTGCTTCAGCGGCTCGAAGTTCGGCAGCGTCGCCGAAACCGTACGTGACGCCCAGCGTCTTGACGTGGTTGTCAGTTCCGCCGTCCATGTCGGTGTAACGGTCGCCAATCATGATGGTGTGGTCGGCCATGGCGCCACTTTGTTGCATGCCGTAAGCGAGGATGGCACTCTTGCTGCTACGGTCGCGTTCGTCAATGGTTGCACCGTAGAGGCCTTCGAAATAGTGCCCCAGTTTGAAGTGTTCAACAACGTCGGTTAGAACGGTTTCGGTTTTAGTTGAGGCAACGTTTAACCGGTAACCGGCGTCTTTCAATTGCGTTAAGATGCGCTCGATGTTGGGATAGAGCGTCATTTCAAACATCCCAGTGTCACCATAGGATTTCTGGTAGGCTTTCACACCAGTTACCACTTGGTCTTCGGTGAGCTCTGGAAAATACCGGTTGAGGCTCGACGTTAACGTTGGGCCGATGAACGTCCGGTATTCAGCGTCGGTTAAATGCGGCAGATTGAGTTGATCCACCATGTATTTGATCGCGTTAACGATTCCCTGTTCCGAGTTGGCAATGGTGCCATCAAAGTCAAAAAATAGTTGGTTAGTCATGTGTTTTCTCCTTAATATCCGATATCCATAGCATTTAGGGTATCGTAGATGGAGAGGTGTGTCAAAGTGAAACACTCATTAATGTTTGTTAGACCATTCTCGTTGAAGGAAGGTGGTTAAATCGGTGGCCGGATGCCCCGTGATGGTTTCGTAGTCGGTGGTGACTTCATCAAGGAGGCCCATTGCGCCACCAGCGTACATGGAGGCTAACATGTGGCCTTCGTGATCTGCATCGTAAAGGGCTTCGAATTCAGCTAGTGTAACTGGTTCGTAGTTGATGGGGTGGCTGGAAACCGTTGAAAGCACTTCGGCTAGCGCTGGCATGGTATACGCCTGTGACTGTGTCAGGGTGTAAGTCCGACCGTCTTCAAGTAACGCCGGGGTTGTCGCAACCGTTGCGAAGGCCTCAGCACTATCTGCCAAACTAATGAAGGAAAGGGCCTGCTCACCGACTGGATAAATCACGTGACCGCGGTCGATCAACTCGGGTAGGTAAGGCGCCAACGGATCGGCGTAGAGCGCATTTCGTAAAATGGTGTAATGTAGGCCAGAACTGGCTAATCGGCGTGGTAGATAACCGTAGAAGGCACTTAGATCAAACGGGTTATTGGCTTGATCGGCCATGAACCCATCGCAAGTAGATGTGGGACGTGACTGGCTTTAGCGGCAGTAATGACGTGTTCGAGTTCTGTGACCCGGCTAAAACTATCGTGGCTTTTACTTGGGACGTAGATTAAAAGGTCGATGTCTTGAAATGCCTGCTGCAAAGTCGTCTCATTGTGAAAATCGATTTGGCGTAGTTGAAAGCCGGCCTGTTGGTATTTTGTCGCATGCGCGAGGTTGTGAACGCCAAGCGTAAGGTTACTGATGGGCTGGCGTTGTTGAAGGGCGGCGACGATGGCACCACCAAGGTGGCCGGTTGCGCCGGTAATTAAAATGGTCATAGGGTTGATTGCTCCTTTTTTTGCTGTTCCGTTAGAATTTGGTCGATTACCATTTGCAAAGTCGTTGTCGCGAGTTCGTGTTGAGCGGCGGCGGTGGCTTTCGCATACACATCGGTCAAAACAGTTTGAATGTTACCGCCAACGATGCAGAGGGGGTTGGTTTTCGGATCCACCGCAAATACGGATTGATCTGGTTCAACGGCGTGTAACACATCGAGGAGGGTAATTTTATCGGGCGTTCGCGCTAATTTGGGATCAGCAACGCCACGTTGGGTTTGAATCAAGTTGGCTGCCCGTAGCTTGCCCATTAACCGTCGCACAACGATTGGCGAGGTTTCAACACTATTGGCAATTGTATCGCTGGATAGGTCCGTTCCGGCGTAAATCACGAGATAGGCCAAGATGTGAATGGCGTCGCTGTAACGAGTTGAGATGTTCAAAGTGGGGCCTCCTTTAAAGTGACTTGACTTCTGAATAAGGAAAGCATACCATGGTTGAGAAGTAACTTCAACAGTTACAACTAAAATTAGTAAAACTCACAACTTTAAATAACGAAAAGCTAAGGGCAAATTCTTGCAGTCCCCCTAGGATTTCCGTATATTTAGAAGCTAGATAAGGCGAGGTGAAGTCAATGATCGAGCTGACGACTATCAGCAAGCAATACGAGGACCAGTACGCCCTCAAGGACCTGTCGTTAACCATTAACGATGGCGAATTATTCGTACTCGTGGGCCCATCTGGAAGTGGCAAAACGACCCTATTGAAGACCATTAACCGGTTAGTGGTGCCAACAATGGGGACCGTTAAAATTGACGGCGAAGATGTTGCCCAAGTTGATCTACAGCAACTGCGCCGGCGAATTGGGTACGTGCTCCAAACGGGGGCGTTATTTCCCAACATGACCGTTGCGCAAAATGCGAGTGTGCAATTAGATAATCTGGGTTGGCCGACCGAGAAAAAGCAACAACGCATCAGTGAGCTACTGGAACAGGTGGGGTTAGCACCAGACCTGTTTTTAAACCGGATGCCAAGTGAATTATCCGGTGGGGAAGCGCAACGGGTGGGCATCGTGCGGGCGCTAGCTGCTCGTCCCAAACTGGTACTTATGGATGAACCGTTTAGTGCCCTAGATCCCGTGTCGCGGCGACAGCTTCAGCAAATCGTCATTGACTTGCACCACAACATTGATACGACGATCGTTTTTGTGACTCACGACATGCACGAAGCGGTCCGGTTGGCGGATAGGGTTGCCGTGGTGTACCACGGTGAACTACAACAGGTGGGGACACCGGCCCAACTGTTGAGTAGCCCGGCAACGCCGTTTGTGAAAACCTTCTTTGCGGATGAACAAGCTGGTAATCGACTGCTTGGACAAGTGGTGGCGAAGGGCTTTGGCTGTACACCGAGCGCGACTGATCAACCTGTGACGCTACAACCTGACCAGACGATTTACGCTTGGGCGGCATTACTGCAAGAACGACCAACGCAGACCATTTTAGTGAACGGACAGTTGCTTACAAATCAGGATTTATTGCGTTACATGGCGTCGTTAGGGACCGGGGGTGATCGTGATTAATGCGTTATTGAACTACGTTGCCAAAAACGGGTCTGATTTGGTTCAGGCATTGGGGCAACACATTTTTATTTCGGCGATTGCGATGCTGATTACGATCGTCATTACGATTCCGCTGGCGATTGCGTTGATCAATCACCGGCGCATCGGTGGTTTCTTTCTGCAGGTCACAGGTGTGATTCAGACGATTCCTAGTTTAGCGATTTTAGGGATTCTAATCCCGTTTGTTGGTATCGGCACCGTTCCAGCTATTATTGCTTTAGTGTTATACGCGATGATGCCGGTCTTTCAAAATACCTATGCGGGACTTACCAACATTGAC
The DNA here is from genome assembly GCF_001311075.1 of Secundilactobacillus similis DSM 23365 = JCM 2765. Taxonomy (GTDB): domain Bacteria; phylum Bacillota; class Bacilli; order Lactobacillales; family Lactobacillaceae; genus Secundilactobacillus; species Secundilactobacillus similis. The sequence goes on along the minus strand of NZ_BBAD01000068.1, from coordinate 1,764 downwards.
CCCGTGTTACTCGAAGCAGCGGATGCGCTAGGCGTGACGCGGCGCTTTAAACTTTTCCGGGTTCAATTGCCGCTGGCGATGCCGATGATCCTCTCGGGGATTCGAATCGCAACCGTGCTGGTCATTGGGACTGCCACGTTAGCAGCCTTGATTGGCGGTGGTGGTTTGGGGACTTACATCCTATTAGGGATTCAAACGAACAATAATAATGCGCTGCTCGTTGGGGCGATTTTGTCGGCGATTCTGGCGTTGTTAGCGAACCTATTAATTAAACTCCTATCGAAGGTGCCGCTCAAACAACTAGGCATCGGCGTGGCAGCGGTTGTGATTTTAGGTATCGGCGGTGGCATTGGTCACCAACTATTGGCGCGGCCAACTGAAACCATTACGATTGCCGGTAAGATGGGTGGCGAGCCCGAAATTTTGATCAACATGTATAAGGATTTGATCCAACAGGATGATTCGAAGGCTAAAGTGACCTTGAAACCAAACTTTGGGGGAACCAGTTTCCTCTTTAAGGCGGTTGAGAGTGGCAAAGTCGACATTTACCCGGAGTTTACCGGGACTGTGATTCAATCGTTATCTAAAACGAAGTTAGCGGTGAACCATGAGCCGGCCAAAGCGTATCGGGATGCGAAGCATATTTTGAGTTCGCAGTATCAGATGACGTACTTAAAACCAATGCAATATCAAAACGGTTACGCAATGACGGTTCGGGCATCAACGGCTAAGCGGTATCATTTAAAGACCGTTGCTGACCTTGCGCGAGTTTCTGGACAACTGCGTGGGGCCTTTGACCCTGACTTTTACCAACAATCGGATGGTTATCCAGGACTGCAAAAAGCGTATGGCATTCACTTGAAGTCGGCCCGGACGATGGAACCGGCATTACGTTACGAAGCACTGGCCAATGGTCGGGTTGACGTGACGGATGGCTATACGACCGATCCACAAATTAAGGAATATCACTTGGTTGTGTTACAGGATTCGAAATCGTTCTTCCCACCATATCAAGGTGGCTCAGTGATGACGACTAAGTTCGCTAAGGCCCATCCGGAGGCGGTTAAGAGCCTTCAAAAACTGAGTGGTCGAATCTCCACGAGTGATATGCAGGCGATGAACTATCAAGTGACGGTGAAGCATCGGAAAGCGTCCGTTGTGGCGCGGGAATATTTGAAACAACATGGCTTATTGAAATAGATTGACGGTCAGCTTTCGATTTTGGGGGCTGGCTTTTTTTACGCTTGTGTCCAGCGTAAGCATTCTGCTATTCAGTTTGTGAAGCTTGGTTTTCGTGAACTGTCGATTCCGGTAGCCGGTCAGGTTCCTGCTATGGGGCCGGCCTGAGCCAAAGGGCGGTCTCAGCCCTCGAATTTCAGCCTCGCCAAAACTCATGCGAGTCTGAAATTCGTCCCCGATAATTGGCGGTTGTTGGAAAGTCGCCAACAACCGCCAATTATCGCGACACAGCATCCACCTGGCCGGCTACCTCCATCTCATATTGCGCAATTCGGTACTATCGCAGAACATCTCAAGTGCCTGACTGTACGGTTGGCTACAGGATTGCAACGGTCAATGTTAATTCGATGAACGTCTAAGTTGACGCAGTTTGAATGTCAACGTAACTACGTTAAGTCGATTCATTCCGATAACTGAGCATCAACCATAATCGTTTCTGCAGCTATCGAGTTACTATCCAACGTTGCCATTACGCAGTTTCGTCAACTTCAGTATGTAACAGTTCACAATTCTGGCTACGACAGC
>NZ_BBAD01000067.1 GCF_001311075.1 Secundilactobacillus similis DSM 23365 = JCM 2765 | reverse complement strand
CCTCCCGCGGCATCCTTCAACTATCAGAAAACCAGAATCACCATACTTCACAAACTAAACATGCTTACGCTGGACACAAACGACAGACTGATTAGCCAAACAAACCAAGCTGTAAAGCGACGCGACACCAATTAGAAATAATTGATAAAACGTTTCACTAAAACCGAACGATAAATATATCATTGATAAAATAGTTCGAGATTTGTATTGACAGTTTTAAATTCAGTTGGTACGCTAGGGGTACTAAAAGCGAAGGAGATTTTGAAGATGCAAGTTGCACTTGTAATGGGATCAATTTCTGATTGGCCGACTGTCAAACAGACGGCTGATTTGCTTACCGAATTACATGTTAGTTACGATACTCACGTTATTTCTGCTCACCGAATGCCACAGGAACTTCAACAGTTTGGTGAATCTGCAAAAGCCGAACAATATCAAACGATTATTGCGGCTGCTGGTGGGGCAGCTCACCTGCCAGGAATGTTAGCAGCCAATACAACGGTTCCCGTTATCGGGGTGCCCGTTCAATCCCACGCATTAAACGGGATGGATTCGCTGCTCTCAATCGTTCAGATGCCGGCGGGTGTGCCAGTTGGAACAATGGCGATTGGCAACGCGGGGGCTAAGAATGCCGCGTTATTTGCCGCAGAAATCATTGCACTTCAAGATTCAGACGTCGATCAACAATTACAGGCCTACCGCAAGCGACAGACAGAGGAGGCCATTGAGAGTAATGCGCAATTACACTAAGCCCATTTTGCCGCCATCAACGATTGGGATTATCGGCGGCGGACAGCTTGGCCAGATGATGGCACTATCCGCTAAAGCGATGGGCTATCAAGTTGGGGTGTTGGATCCAACACCTAACGCACCGGCTGGGCAAGTCGCTGATTTTCAACTCACCGCTGATTACGATGATCAAGCAGCATTAACCGAACTAGCACGTCGAAGCGATGTGTTGACTTACGAATTTGAAAACGTCGATCAAGCTAGTTTGAGTCAGGTCGCTGAGTTAACTCAGATTCCGCAGGGAATTGAGTTGCTCACAATCACTAGTCATCGACTTCGAGAAAAAGATTTTTGCCGACAACATCAACTACCGGTTACTCCATACGCTTCCGTTAAATCAATGGCCGACTTACAAGCGGCCATTAACGACATTGGGCAACCTGGTTTACTCAAGACGGTTGAAGGTGGTTATGATGGCCACGGTCAATTCGATATCAATGACAAAACCGATTGGGCTAAGATTGAAGCTGAAATTAATCAAACCGAGTGGATTTATGAATTACGACAGTCGTTCGTTAAAGAACTTTCCGTCATGGTGACTCGAGATGGACGAGATCACGTCATCACATTTCCGGTGAGTGAAAACATTCATCAACACCACATTCTTCATACCAGTATTGTCCCAGCTCGAATTGATGAGTCGGTTCGTCAGGCTGCGGATCAAATTGCGCGTCAAACAGCTGAAGCATTGCAACTTCGAGGGGTGTTAGGCATCGAACTTTTTGAGCTAGATGATGACCGCCTCATGATCAACGAATTGGCACCACGGCCACATAACTCAGGGCACTATTCAATTGAGGCTTGCAACGTTTCTCAGTTTGACGCACATATCCGTAGTATTTGCGGCTTACCGATTCCAGCGATTAAGCAGTTTGAGCCGGCCGTCATGGTGAACTTACTTGGTGACGCGTTGGTGGCTGGTCGTGAGGGTTGGGCGCAACATCCAGAATGGCACCTGCACGACTACGGGAAAGCTGAGATTCGACCTGGCCGAAAGATGGGGCATATCACCGTTACCGGTAGTAACATTGAATCGTTGTTAGCATCTGTGAATCAGTTTAGATAATGAGATAATCAGAAGGGATCTGAAGAGATTGGCAACATTGATTAATGAAGGTAAAGCAAAGCAGTTATTTGAAACAGACGATGAAAATGTGATTCGGGTACATTATTTGAACCAAGCAACTGCACTAAACGGTAAGCGTAAAGAACACGTTGATGATAAGGGTATCGTCAACAACCAAATTGATTGTTTAATCTACAATTATCTTGGTCAACAGGGGATTCCAACCCACTTCATTAAACAGTTATCTGAGAGTGATCAATTAGTGAAAAAGATGACGATGTTGCCACTAGAAGTTGTGATTCGAAATCGCGCTTCAGGTAGTTTCCAACGAAAATTTGATACAGAATATTTAGCAAGCTTTGACGAACCCGTTCAAGAATTCTTTTATAAGAGTGATCGACTAGATGATCCATTTATCAACGATTCTCAGATTCACGCGCTCAAAATTGCCACTAAGGATCAACTTAAATTAGTCCGGGAACAAGCACTTAAAGTTAACGATGCGCTTCAGGCGTTATTTGATAAAGCTGGGATTACGTTAGTCGACTTTAAACTTGAATTTGGTTTTGATGCCGATGGTAACTTGATTCTCGGTGACGAAATTTCACCTGATTCATGTCGATTAGTTGATGCCAAAACTCATGATTCATTGGATAAGGACGTTTTCCGGAAACATACCGGCGACGTTATGACTGGTTATCGTACCGTTCTCGCGCGTTTACAAACGACCGTTCAATAGGAGGTTTTTCAAATGTATCTTGCCCAAATTCACGTCACTTACAAGCCATCGATTCTTGACCCACAAGGGGTTGCGATTAAAGACGCCATGCACCGGTTAGATTTTGATACCGTAACGGATGTGACTCAAGGAAAATACTTTGAAGTCACCTTGTCCGCTGATTCAGCCGCGGATGCTGAAGCTGAGATTGAAGCCATTTGTGATCGACTTTTAGCCAATCCCAACATGGAACCTACCGTTATGATGTAAAGGAGTTGGCTAATCAATGAAATTTGCAGTGGTGAGCTTTCCTGGATCAAACTGTGATGAAGATTTGTACTACGCTATCGTTGATGCGCTACACGAAGAAGCAACCATCGTTCCCCATACGGCAACTGATTTAAGCGGGTTTGACGCTGTTTTGGTACCAGGCGGTTTCTCATACGGTGACTATCTCCGAACGGGTGCAATCGCTAAATTTGCACCGGTAATGACTGAAGTGAAACGATTGGCTACCGAGGGATTTCCAGTGTTGGGCATTTGCAACGGGTTTCAGATTTTAACCGAAGCTGGCCTGCTTCCCGGCACCCTCCAACATAACCGCAACATGCAGTTTATTTGTGAACCAGAACCACTGATCGTTGAAAATAACCAAACAGCCTTCACCAACCAATTCGATGCTGGTACCCAAATTACGTTACCAATTGCGCACGGCGAGGGGAATTATTACTGTGATGATGACACGTTAGCCAATTAAAAGCCAATCATCAAATCGCATTCACGTACGGTGCGAACCCTAATGGGAGCGTCGCTGACATTGCTGGAATCACCAACGAAGCTGGTAACGTACTTGGTATGATGCCACATCCTGAACGTGCGGTGGAAGCTATTTTAGGTGGTCGTGATGGCCTAGGCGTCTTTGAATCTCTTCGGCAAGCAAACGCAAGGACGGTGTAAATCAATGCAACAATTACGAACGGAACCAACGCCAGAACAAATTCGAGAACAAAAACCCTACGAAGCATGGGGATTATCAGAGCAAGAATACGACTACATTGCGGATAAATTACTAGGTCGCTTACCTAACTATACTGAAACCGGCTTGTTTGCGGTGATGTGGAGTGAACACTGTTCGTACAAGAATTCGAAACCATTCCTACGTAAGTTCTGGAATGATGGTAGTCGCGTGATCCAAGGACCGGGCGAAGGCGCCGGCGTTTTGGATATTGGCGATGGTCAAGCGGTCGTTTTTAAAGCAGAGAGTCATAATCACCCAAGTTTTGTGGAACCCTATGAAGGCGCCGCTACCGGTGTTGGTGGCATTATCAGAGACATCTTCTCGATGGGGGCTAAGCCAATCGCTTCGTTAGATAGTCTTCGCTTCGGTGAACTAACGGATCCTAAGAACCGCTACTTGTTAAGCGAAATCGTCTCCGGCATCGCGGCTTATGGGAACTGTATTGGGATTCCAACCGTTGGTGGTGAGATTGCGTTTGACGATGTGTATCACGGTAATCCACTGGTTAACGTGATGTGCGTTGGCCTGATGGACCAAGCGGATTTAAAGAAGGGCCGGGCAACGGGTTCTGGCAATAGCATTATCTACGTTGGCGCCAAAACAGGTCGTGACGGAATTCACGGTGCTACATTTGCCTCTAACGAATTTAGTGAAGAAAAAGAAGCTGATCGTTCTGCCGTTCAGGTTGGCGATCCGTTTATGGAAAAATTGTTAACGGATGCTTGTCTAGAGATTATCCACGATCACTCTGACATCTTAATGGGTATTCAAGACATGGGTGCCGCCGGTCTGGTATCGTCTTCCGCTGAAATGGCGGCCAAAGCTAAGTTTGGGGTCACCATGGATTTGGACAAGGTGCCGCAACGTGAAACTGGAATGAGTGCTTACGAAATCATGTTGTCTGAATCGCAAGAGCGGATGTTGCTTTGCGTGAAGAAGGGTGAGGAACAAACGGTTCTCGACATCTTCGATCGTTACGAACTTGACGCTGTGGTCGTTGGCCACGTGACTGAAGACCGTCAGTATCGCCTGTATCAACATGGTGAACTCGTGACCGATGTTCCAGTGACCACTTTAGTTGATGACGTGGTTGAACACGAACAACCTAGCGAAAAGCCAAAGCGGTTGTTAAAGCCGGTGACAGCATTTGTACCGGAAATTACCGACCCTCAAGCAACCTTAACTGCTTTGTTGGCTCAACCAACGATCGCATCAAAGAAGTCTGTGTTCCGGCAGTATGATTCACAAGTGCAAGCGAACACGGCAGTTACTCCTGGGAGCGATGCGGCAGTTGTTCGGGTTCGGCATACGCGTAAGGCACTTGCCATGACAACTGATTGTAATGGTCGCTACATTTACCTCGATCCATACGTTGGCGGTCAAATTGCTGTTAGTGAAGCCGCTCGAAACATTGTTGCTAGTGGTGGCATTCCAATCGGAATTACTGACTGCTTAAACTTCGGGAGTCCCGATGATCCTGAAAGCATCTGGGAATTAGATCAATCCGTTCAAGGGATTGCTAACGCCTGCCAACAATTTGATACGCCAGTTATTTCCGGAAATGTGTCGATGTATAATGAAACTGATGGTCAAGCCATTTACCCAACCCCAATGATTGGGATGGTGGGCTTAATTGAAGATATTGATCAAATTACGACCCAAGACTTTAAACAAGCTGGTGATTTGGTTTACGTCATTGGTGAAACTGGTGATGATTTCAGTGGTTCCGAGTTGCAAAAGATGCAAGTTGGTGACTTGTCTGGTGCACTTAACTTCGATCTTGCAACGGAAGCTGCTCATCAAACGTTGGTTCAACAAGCCATCAAGCGCGGCTTACTGAATAGTGCGCACGACTTGAGTGAAGGTGGTCTCGGGGTTGCGCTTGCAGAATCACTTTTTGGTCAAAAACTTGGTTTAACCGGGACAACAACGTTGCTTAACCGCCAATTATTTGCTGAAACGCAGTCTCGTTTCGTGGTCAGTGTCGCACCGGCCAACCAAGCTGCATTTGAACAATTAGCCGGCGAACAAGCAACTCGTTTAGGCACAACCACCAGTCAACCAGAACTCAACATCCAGACGGCAGATGGGCAGTTAGTGGCTGATGTGGCAGCTTTGAAAGCTACGTACGGAGGTGCGTTGGATTGTTTAATGAAGTAAAAGGCCTCAATGAAGAATGTGGGTTATTCGGCGTTTGGGGGAGTCCCAACGCTGCCCAACTCACCTATGATGGCTTGCATAGTCTGCAACATCGAGGGCAAGAGGGCGCCGGTATCGTGAGTAACGACCAAGGCACCTTCCACCGACACCGTGGGTTAGGATTATTAGGCGAAGTTTTCAGTCGTGATCCTGAAGCGCTTCACCAGCTGACAGGCGACGCCGCCATTGGCCACGTTCGCTATGCGACTGCTGGTAATCACGGCGTTGAAAACATTCAACCAATGCAATTCGAGCATCCAGAAGTTGGTGAATTTGCGCTTGCCCATAACGGTAATCTCACCAACGCAAATCAGATCCGTCAAGAATTATTAGCGAAGGGGGTCACTTTCCAAGCGACTTCCGATAGTGAATTACTGGGAGAGTTGATTCAAACCAGTAACGAACCAAGCTTTGCGGGCCAGTTAATTGCCGCCCTTAACCATGTGCACGGTGGGTTTGCGTATCTGCTAATGACGCCCAATGCCATGATTGCCGCTCTTGATCCAAATGGCTTCCGGCCACTCGTCATTGGCGAATTACCAGATGGTGGCACTGTGATCTGTAGTGAGACCTGTGCCTTAGATCAAGTTGGCGCATCTTTCGTTCGGGATGTAGAACCCGGCGAAATTATCATTGTGAATAATGATGGGATGAGCATCCAACATTTTACAACTGATACGCATCTGGCAATTTGTTCGATGGAGTACATTTATTTTGCGCGGCCAGATTCAATTATTCGTGGCATTAGCGTCCATGATGCCCGCAAGCGGATGGGGGCCAAAGTCGCCCAAGAGCACCCGGTTAAAGCGGATGTCGTGATTGGCGTTCCGAACTCCTCGCTTTCAGCGGCGATTGGTTACGCCCAAGCCAGTGGTATCCATTACGATATGGGTATGATCAAGAATCAGTACGTTGCACGAACCTTTATTGAACCCACTCAAGCGAAACGTGACCGAGGTGTCTCAATGAAGCTTTCAGTTGTGAAATCGGTGGTTGCTGGCAAAGACGTTGTTTTAGTCGATGATTCCATCGTCCGGGGAACGACAAGTAAGTACATTGTGCGCTTACTGAAGCGCGCCGGTGCTAAATCGGTTCACGTTCGAATTGCGTCACCGGTACTTAAATTTCCTTGTTACTATGGCATCGATATTCAAACAACTAAGGAACTGATTGGCGCCAACAATACGGTTGATGAAATTCGGGATTTAATCGAGGCTGATTCACTAGCTTATCTCAGTGTGGATGGCTTGGTTGAGTCGATTGGTGCATTGAATGATAGTGCCAATCATGGCCTATGTACCGCATACTTTGATGGTAACTATCCAACACCACTCTACGATTATCAGGCCGGATTTGATGCCGAAGTCACCCGATTAGGATTGTACGAAGGAGCGAATTAAGTTGGTAAGTCAATATGAAGAAGCCGGTGTCAACATCCATGCTGGCGAAGCAGCAGTTCAAGATATTAAGGAAATTGTGAATCAAACTCATGACGAAAACGTCTTGCATGGGTTAGGCGGTTTTGGCGCTGAATATGAATTAACCGGGTTAATGGGCCAGTACCAACAACCCGTCCTGATTTCTGGAACGGATGGCGTTGGGACAAAGCTGATGTTAGCGATTGCGGCTGATAAGCACGAGACCATTGGCATTGACCTTGTCGCCATGTGCGCCAACGATGTGTTGGCACAAGGGGCAAAACCATTATTTTTCTTAGACTACTTAGGGCTTGGTAGCTTGGATCCACAACGGGTCACAACGGTTGTCAAAGGTATTGCTGAAGGTTGTCGTCAAGCGGGACTTTCCTTAATTGGTGGTGAAATGGCTGAGATGCCAGGTATCTACAAGAATGACGATTATGATTTAAGTGGGTTCGCAGTTGGTTTGGCCGATAAAGCCGCCCTATTAGGCGCCGAAAAAGTACAGGCTGGTGATGTGCTAATTGGCTTATCATCCAGCGGTATTCATTCCAACGGATATTCACTTGTTCGAAAAATTGTTGCTGACGCGAAGCTTGATCTGAACCATACGTACGCAACATTAACCCAACCCTTAATTGACGAGTTGCTGACTCCAACAACGCTGTACTATCACAGTGTTTATCCACTCGTGCAGGCCGGGCAACTTCACGCCGCAGCGAATATCACCGGTGGTGGCTTGGCAGATAACTTAGGTCGCATGATTCCGGATGAATTGACTGCCGAAATCGATGCTACCAGCTGGCAAGTACCAGCAATCTTTAACTTTTTACAGGAACAGGGGCAAATTTCGGAAGACGAGATGCGCCAAGTCTTCAACATGGGCATCGGGATGGTCTTAGTGGTCCCAGCAAGCGAAGTTGAACAAGTCACAACGACGTTAACGCAACAAACAACGCCATTCCAAGTTATCGGTAAGGTGGTGAACCGGCGTGAGCAACCAGTCGAATACGCAAATTAAGCGGGCAGCGGTATTTGCTTCCGGAAACGGGACTAACTTTGAGGCGTTGATCAACGCCAGTTTACCGATTGAGATTGCGGTCGTGGTTTGCGACCATGCGGATGCGCGAGTTGTTCAGCGGGCTGTCAATCACAACGTGCCAGTCGTGTTATCCGAAATTCATCGTGGCGTCAGTAAGGTTCAACGAGAGCAGCAACTTTTAAATGATTTAGCACCTTACAAAGTCGATTTTCTATTACTTGCAGGGTACATGCGAATCGTTGGTAAAACGTTGTTGGCGGCCTTTCCACGAAAAATTATTAATATTCATCCAGCACTATTACCATCATTTCCTGGTCGCCATGGAATTGATGATGCGTATGCGGCTGGGGTCAAAGTAACCGGCGTCACGATTCACTTTGTTGATGATGGTGTTGACACTGGTGAAATTATCGAACAGGCGCCCGTTCATCGAGACGAAGATGACACGCTTGAGTCGTTAGAAGCAAAGATCCACGCTGTTGAACACGAGTTATATCCAAATACCGTTCGTTATTTAATTGAAAAAGGAGTGCTTTAATTGGCTAAATTAGCATTGTTGAGTGTTTCTGATAAAACAGGAATCGTTGAATTTGCATCACAGTTAACTGACCGTGGCTTTAAGGTGATTTCCACTGGCGGTACGCTGAAAACGCTGTTGGATGCAGGTGTTGCTGCGACCGCTGTTGAAGATGTAACTGGTTTTCCAGAAATGCTGGATGGTCGGGTCAAGACGTTACACCCACGCATTCACGCGGGTATTTTGGCTAAGCGCGACGATCCGGAACACATGGCGAAGTTAGCGGAACACCACATTGATCCAATTGATGTCATCTGTGTTAATTTGTATCCATTTAAAGAAACGATTCAAAAGGACGGCGTAACGGATGCCGAAGCAATCGAACAAATTGATATTGGCGGCCCATCGATGCTTCGGGCAGCTGCTAAAAACTTCCGGGATGTAACAGTCATTACGGATCAGGCCGATTATGCATCATTTATCGAAAAATTTGATAATGGTACTGCGGATGAAGCATATCGCCGCGAATTATCAGCCAAAGTCTTTCGTCAGACGGCAGCTTACGATGCGTTGATCGCCAGTTACATGACCACCGAAGAGTTCCCAGAAAAGTTAACGTTGACTTACGAAAAAGTCGAAGATATGCGTTACGGTGAAAACAGTCACCAAAAGGCCGCCTACTATAAGGAACCAATTCCAGATACGTATTCACTGGCCAATGCGACTCAGTTACACGGGAAGGCATTATCTTACAATAACCTTCGGGACGCGGATGCTGCTTTACGGATGATTGCCGATTTTGACAAGCCAGCGGTAGTTGCATTGAAGCACATGAATCCGTGTGGCATTGGCGTGAGTGATTCGCTGTTGTCAGCATGGAACTTAGCCTACGAATCTGACCCAATTTCAATTTTTGGCGGGATCATCGCCTTGAACCGAAAAGTCGATTTGGCCACCGCTGAGAAGATGCACGCCTTATTCTTGGAAATCATCATTGCACCAGCCTTTGATGATGATGCTTACGCCGTTTTGGCAAAGAAGAAGAACCTACGCTTGCTGACACTCGACTTTGGTAAAGTGAAGGTGGATCACAAGGATACGGTCACGGTTTTAGGTGGGGCACTGTATCAAGAAGCAGATACGGCTCATGAAACGATTTCGGACTTTAAAGTGGTTTCTGAGACTCAGCCGACTGAGGCCCAGTTAGCGGCGCTAGAATTCGGTCAAACCGTTGTTAAACATGTGAAGAGTAACGCCATTGTCGTCACAACTGATCACCAAACGCTTGGGGTTGGTGCCGGGCAGATGAACCGAATTGATTCGGTTAAGATTGCAATCGATAAAGCGAAGGACAAACCGGGCTTTGCGGATGCCATCGTTGCTTCCGATGCATTCTTCCCAATGGATGATTGTGTTGAGTTTGCAGCTCAAAATGGCATCAAGGCAGTTGTTGAACCTGGTGGCAGTATCAAGGATCAGCAATCAATCGATAAAGCGAACGAATATGGGATTGCCCTCGTCTTCACGGGCGTCCGTCACTTCAAACACTAAACAAGCACCTTTGAAAACACCGGGGATCACTTTAGGAGACTGGGTGTTTTCGTGTACATACATTTAATGAAAGAGGGATTGACATGGAAAAATGGCTAGTGATTGGTAGCGGTGGTCGAGAATATGTAATTGCGCAAACTTTAGCTAAAAAGGCGACCCGACAGGTCTACGTTGCACCCGGTAATCCAATGATGGCAAAGATGGACCGGGTGATTCCGGTTAAAATTGATGAACTCGATTTCAACGCATTGGCTGATTTTGCCGAACAACAAGACGTTGTCTGTACGGTCGTTGGTCCCGAACAACCACTTTCTCAGGGCATCGTTGACGCGTTTCAAGAACGCCAACTACGTGTGTTCGGCCCACAGCAAGCAGCAGCCCAGTTAGAGTCCTCCAAAACGTTCGCTAAGCGGATTATGGCTGAGAGCGGCGTGCCTACAGCCGCCTATCAAGAATTTACTGATGTGGATGAAGCATTACGTTACGTCACGCAACAACCGGCACCGTTAGTGATCAAAGCAGATGGATTAGCTGCCGGAAAAGGAGTTATCATTGCGAAAACGCAATCGGAGGCGGTGCAAGCTGTTAAGCAACTCATGGCTGGTGATCAGACAAAGTTATTGATTGAAGATTACCTCGACGGCGAAGAATTCTCACTGTTTGCGATGGTGAATGGCACCGAATTTATGACGTTACCGGTTGCTCAAGATCATAAACGGTTGAGTGACGGTGACGCGGGACCTAACACCGGTGGAATGGGCGCCTACAGTCCGGTTCCTCAAATTACGGCCGATATTGAACAAGTTGCCATTGATACGGTGATTCGCCCCGTATTAAAGGGCTTAGTTGCCAACGGCACGCCGTTTTCAGGATTCCTATATGCTGGCCTGATTCGAACGGCTCAAGGCATCAAAGTGATTGAATTTAACGTGCGGATGGGTGATCCTGAAACCCAAGTTGTGATGCCACAACTTGAAAGCGACCTTGGTGAGCTGATTTTGGGACTATTGGCTGGTGAAACACCAGTCGCAAAATGCAACAGGGCCAATACTACCTTGGTGCAGTCGTTGCCTCTCGGGATTATCCTCGGTCAGTGGTGAACGGCCGACCATTGCCGCAATTTGATGATCCACAACTGCTGATTAGCTATGCGGGTGTGGCAACCGAAAACAGTCAGGTTGTCAGTCATGGCGGCCGGGTTTTGATGGTGACCGCTAAAGCAGCAGATTTGAAGACGGCACAGCAGCAAGTTAATCAAACACTGGATCGGGTGGTTGATGCGAGTGCCTATACGTTTAGACATGACATTGGCTTTCATGCGATTGAACAATAACTGAACAGATAATAAAAGGCGCACGCTTGATAAATTCCAATTAGGAATCATCAAGCGTGCGTCTTGGGTTGTTGAACGATTATTTGCCCCATAAAAAGTTGATCAGGGTGCGATTAACGGTCAAATTATGTTGGTGTAACTTACTATGCTGAGCGGTTGGACCAGTAACCCGGTATTCTCGATAAGCGGCAACTCGATTACGTAATAGGTAACCGAGTGAACGGGCGGACGGCATCGTAACGACGCCATCCGAATGAGACCCATCGTTTAAGTCACCGTAAATATTAAGCACTTTAGCTTGTTTTGGGAATCGATCACGAAGTTTTAAGAGTAACTTGTACTCCGGCCGGATAATTTTAGGTTTCCCGTTTTTAAGGAGTCGATTCTCATTCGGGTGATCATCCCAAAGCTTACTTAACGGTAGCGTTAGTGGCTGATTAAGCTTGTGATTATTGATGATGCCGTCATACGGCCCCGCAATCAATACGGCCCGGTTTAGCTTTGGATAGCCTTTTGGTTGCTAACATCCATGTTGTAATAAGTCCACGCATAAGCACCCATGGAGTGACCCACGGCGTTATAGTGCGTGACGCCATATTCGGTTTTTAAGCGGTGCATGATTGTTTTTAGCCAGGCAGCATCTTGGAGTTCACCAGCCCGGTTATTATTAAAAATGACTTCAATGATTGGGTTTTTTTGACGATGGTTGAGGTGGCCTTTGATTTTTAACGTGCCATCCGCTCGAACCCGGATCGTCATCTTGTGTTTGGCAACGTGCAGGTCTTCAGCAGAATCGACCATAAGTTGCTCAGAGGCCTTGCCACCGGTCCAACCGTGCACGAAAATGGTTGGCGTACTGGAAAACTGGTAGTGCCGTTTGACGTAGCGTTGCTGGGCAACTTGTGCCACGCGAACCCCAATCAACAGCCCAACTACCAACGTCACAATGACGGCCAGTAGTAGCTTTTTACTTTTCAAGGATAATCCTCCTTAGTTCGAAACGATTAGCTATTATTATAACAGAGTTTCCATCGTGGATTAGAAAACTAAGGCGATAATCCGGAGTTTTAGGGATTCTTAACTAAGTGTCACGTGGGAGTCGCCAAATTCAATCAGTCAACTGAGAATTGAACAGTGAACTAATCCCCGTCAATTAACGGTCAACGGAAGGTTAAACTTTGCTAAAATGGATTGCGTGACTTCTGGAAACAGATTAAAATAATAGGGACTTAAATGACGCGTAACGAAAGCAGGGTTTTTGAATGACGGAGATGTCTAAAAAGGATGACACCTTGACTCCGACAACTGATGCACAGGATCAGATGGTTCGGGGGTCGGCTTGGATGACGGCCGGCAGTATTTTTTCTAGAATTTTAGGGGCAATTTACATTATCCCGTGGGGCATTTGGTTTGGCAGTTACTTTTTTCAGGGGAATGCGCTCTATGGTAAAGGGTACAACATCTATAGTTTCTTCTTAATTGCAGCAATTGCTGGGATCCCATCCGCGATTGCCAAACAAGTTGCCCACTACAACGCGATGAATGAGTACGGGGTCGGCTTCCGGCTTTACAAGCATGGGTTTGTACTGGCTGCCATCACGGGAATTGTTTGTGCGGCGTTACTGTACTTTGGCGCACCACTTTTTGATGGTGGTGATGCCCGGGTGGTACCTGTGTTACATTCGTTAGCTTGGGCGGTGCTGATCATTCCAGTGATGAGTTTATCACGAGGCTTTTTTCAGGGATATCAACAAATGGCGCCCTCGGCAATTTCTCAATTCGTGGAGCAGTTAGCGCGAGTTTTGTACATGCTGGGGTCAGCGTTTATCATCATGCGAGTGTTGCATGGGAGTTGGATCACGGCGGTCTCACAGTCGACGTTTGCAGCGTGTGTTGGGGCAATTGCCGGGATTTTAACTTTGGTTTGGTACTACCTTAAAAATCGGCCAACGTTTCAAAACTTGGTTGCCAATAGCGAAAATCAAATTGTAGTACCGGCTAAACAGCTTTACCATGAAATTTTACAGCAAGCGTTACCGTTTATCGTGCTGGGTGCGGGTATTACAATTTTCCAACTGATCGATCAATTTACGTTCTTCAAAATTATGCGAACGACTGGTGTGACGAACGAAACAGTGCTTAATGATTTATTTGCAATGTTTAGCGTGAATGCCAACAAGTTGATCATGATCACGGTGTCGCTGTCGTCAGCGTTAGCCATCACGGCGGTGCCCTTACTCTCCGAGGCCTTTACACGGGGAGATAAGCGCGATTTAAGTAAGCAGATCACCAATGCGGTGCTGTTATTTGAATTTGTGATGATTCCCAGTGCACTTGATGGCAGCTATTGCGCATCCGTTAAACATCGTGTTCTACGGTGTGTCTCATAAGGCACTCGCAACCGCAGTTTTGGCGTTCTCTTCGTTTGTGTCGATCATGCTGGGGTTGTTCAGCGTGACTTCGGCAATCATGCAAGGCGTATCGCAAAATAAGCGGGCAGTGCGCTACTTTGCGGTTGGAACAATCGTCAAATTAGCGCTCCAATGGCCTTGTGTGCACTATATGGGCGTGTTTGGACCGTTGGTTGCCACGATGATTGGCTTCGTTGTGGCGAACGTTTTAATCGTTAGTTGGCTAAACCAAGCGTTCGGGGTTGATTATCAGGGTATTGCAAAGAAAACCAACGGTATCTTGGGCTTTTCACTGATTATGTGTCTGCTAGCTAACATGATCGTCCGATTGGTAAGTAGTGGTCTGGGTCATATCATGACCGTCGATTCTCGAGTGGGCAGTCTCATTATCGTCATCCTAGCAGTCGGCATTGCCGGTTACGTGTACGTCTACTTCGTACTCAAAACCCGGTTGGCGGATACGGTGCTGGGGGAACGGACGGCTCGGTTGAGACGGTTGTTGAGGATTAAGTAGTAGAGTGTGGAACAAAACGGGTTGAAAGCGGAGCCTAAGCCACTCCCGGCAGAAAGTCGCGGGTTTCGGCTTTATGTCGGGAGTGGCTTAGGTGCAGCTTTCAGTTTTGTGGAACACGTTTAGTCTCGAGGACATTAACGAACCAATCTCTAAAAAACATCAAAAAACGCGCTTGGAAGCCTTCCAAAAAGGTTTCCAAGCGCGTTTTAACATCTCAATAACTATTCCAACGCCTGATGCCGCTTCATAAACCGCGGCAGCTCATGCATAATCTGAGTCGGCAACACCACATACTGCTGTTCGGCCAATTCATCCGCAATCCGACTATGGGCGTAGACCGCCGCCAACACCGCCTGATCTTGATCAGCAAACTGAGCAGTAAAACCACCAACCATCCCAGCAAGCGTATCACCCATCCCGCCAGTAGCTTGCGCCGGCGTGCCAACCGAATTAAGGTAGATTTCACTCGCCGTATAGATTTTGGTGCGGTGGGCCTTTAAAACGACCGTTCCGTTAAGTTGGTCACGGATGACTCGATTGGCGTCATCCGTTTGGTCCGCAATTTTGATGCCAGATAGGCGTTGCCACTCCATTTGATGTGGCGTAAATACCAAATGGGCAACGGGCAACGTTAACTGATTTTGCGCAACGAGGTCGATAGCTGAGCCATCAATAATCAACGTTTGAGCTGGCGTCACAAGTTTGAAAACAGCATCGAGTACCTGACGACTCTGGTCAGTTGTCCCCAGACCGGGACCAATCACGATTGTATTTGCCGCCGTAACCAAGCTCGTTAAATCAGCTTGATTGGAAAAATCAGCTACCATGGCTTCAGGTAACCGAGCGTGTAGGCTAGTAAAGTTAATTGGATCAGTCAACGCGGTATTAAGCCCCGCACCGCTATAAACGCTGGCTTCGGTGGCCATGATAATGGCGCCACCATAGTGGTCATTACCGCCAACCAGACAGACACGGCCGTAAGTGCCTTTGTGGCTCTCAGCTGGACGAACTCGGATCGTCTGGTTGAGAATCGTATCAGTTAAAATTTGCATTAAAAACATCTCACAATCATCGAATTGTTATGCTCTCCTTCAGTATACACACTCACCGGAAGAATCGCGATACTAATGGCTTTCACAGCCGGTTTTGTGCCAATTATGATAAAATAAAGGTGTAACCTATAATTGGAGGCATTCAAATGACCATTGACTGGAAAGCGACCGCCGAGACACACCGCGCGGCCTACTTAGATGATTTAACTAACTTAATTGCGATCGAAAGTGTTCGTGACGATAGCCAGGCAACGGCTGAGACGCCACTAGGTCCCGGCCCTGCTAAAGCGCTAAAGGCGTTTTTAGATATGGCGGAACGAGATGGTTTTAAAACCACTAACTTAGATAATTTAGCTGGTTTCGTTGAATATGGCGAAGGCGACGAGACCATTGCGATTTTAGCCCATGTTGACGTGATGCCAGCTGGTGAAGGTTGGTCAACTGAACCATTCAAACTGACCTTGAAGGATGGCAATGCATATGGCCGGGGAACCTCAGATGATAAGGGACCAGCCTTAGCTGCCTACTACGGTTTAAAGATTTTGAAGGAACAGGGTATCAAGCTCAACAAAAAGGTCCGCTTCATTCTCGGAACCGACGAAGAAAGCGACTGGACGGGGATGACCCACTACTTTGAAACCCAACCGGAACCAACGATGGGCTTCTCACCCGATGCTGAATTTCCATTGATCAACGGTGAAAAGGGGAACGTTAGCTTTACGTTGACCACCCCTGGTACGAACGCCGGCGATTTCACGTTGAAGACCTTTGCGGCCGGCCTTCGGGAAAATATGGTGCCTCGTGACGCAACTGCAACCGTTGAAACGGACGATAATGAAGCTTTGGTGACGGCATTTACCAAATACCTCGATGTTGCGCCTGTGACTGGTGATGTTTCAACTGACGGCGATGGCGTTCACTTCCACTTGATTGGGAAGGCCGCTCACGGAATGGAACCTAAAAACGGCATCAACGCTGGGACTTACCTGGCCCAATTCTTAGCCGGCTTTGACTTTGGTGGCGCTGCTGGTAACTTCCTGCGGTTATTAGGCGGGAACTTGCATGATGACTCACGTGTAACCAAGTTAGGGTTAGCATTTACCGATGATATCATGGGTGATTTAACCATGAACGTTGGGGTGATGGCCTTTGAAGCTGGCAAGGGTGGTCACTTAGTTCTGAACTTCCGTTACCCTAAGGGCATGACGGCTGATGACTTACAATCTGTGTTGACTAAAGTTGCAACGACGAACGAATTCGAACTCAGCAAGGGCCGTGAGATGGTCCCTCACTACGTTGATCCACAAGATCCAATTGTGACGACGTTGATGGGGACCTACCGCGAGCTAACTGGCGAAGCTGCGGCTGAACCTGAAGTTGTCGGTGGCGGGACTTACGGTCGCTTGATGAAGCGCGGGGTTGCCTTTGGTGCGTTATTTGCCCACACCCCAGACACGATGCACCAAGTTGATGAATTCCAACCAGTTGATGACTTATTGTTGGCGATGGCAATTTACGGTCGCTCAATTGAGGCACTGGCGAACGGCGACCTTTAATTAATCGGCTACTAATCGAAACCTAGCAGAAAGGGAGTTGATGACGATGACAAACCAAGCGCAATATCACCGGATCATTGTGGGAATCGATGGCTCAAAACAGGCTGATCGTGCCGTTCAAAAGGCAATTGCGGCCGCCCGTCGAAACGAAGCGACGTTGTACCTCGTTAATGTGTTAAATTTGGGGAAACTCATCGGCCTCGGAACCGCTGAACTGGGGTTTGGCAGCGTTAATCAAGAAGCCCTGGATGACGTTAAGTTTCGAATGGAACGATTGGTTGCAAAATACCGGGATCAAGCACTCGAAGCTGGGGTGACTCAGGTAGAGATGCATGTCACTTATGGCAATCCGAAGTTGGAACTTGGTAAGCACCTACCGAAGTTGTTTGACGCTGATTTAATTGTCCTTGGGGCGACCGGCGTTAACATGGTTGAACGGATGGTGTTGGGTTCAACTGCCAGTTATGCGGTCGCCAATGCACCGTGTGATGTTTTGATTGTTCGTCGGTAATTGATGAGTAAAAACAGTGCGTCATCTGGAAGGGTAAGCCTTCTAGATGACGCACTGTTTTTTGATTGATGATATGTTGCTGTCGCTTATGTCCAGTGTAAGCATGTGTAGTTTGTGAAGTGATTCTGGTTTTCTATAGTGGGAGGATGCCGCGGGAAGCTCCGGCGCTATGCGTGGCTGGAACGCAGTGGCCAGATAGGCTTCTAAGCTTCGCTGGGTCGCGGGCCTACGAGCTAGGAATGGGCAAAAACCGCCCATGCCGGATTTCTCCGGACCCGCGTATGACTAAGGCACTCGCACCCCGAAGCCCGCGGGGCACGACTGCCCAAGTCATACCGATACTGCTGAGCCTCGCGCGCCTCCGCCTCCCGCTACATGGTGCGCTGTCAGTAACTAGAATCGCTGACTGTCACATCCTGAAACCGACGAAACTGTGTGATAGCAACGCTGGGAGATAACTCGTCAACTACAGAAACGATTGTGGTCAATGTTCAGTAACCGTCATGAATCAACGCTTGCGCGCTGTGAAAACGTATCACTTGCACGTCATGTTTATGCCAATCGGATACGCTGTGTTGCCGTTCAACGCATTTTGAGATGTTCTACGATAGTGCCGAATTGCGCCAACGTAAGATGGAGGTAAGCGACTAGGTGTATGCTGTGTCGCCTGTGTCGCGATAATTGGTGGTTGTTGATGATTTTCCAACAACCACCAATTATCGGGGACGAATTCAAGACTCGCACGGGTTTTGGCGAGACTTGAATTCGAGGACTGAGACCGCTCTTCGGCTCAGGCCGGCCAGCGCAG
>NZ_BBAD01000066.1 GCF_001311075.1 Secundilactobacillus similis DSM 23365 = JCM 2765 | reverse complement strand
CTCAGCAGTGTCGGTATGACTTGGGCAGTCGTGCCCGCGGGGTTCGGGGTGCGAGTGCCCTAGTCATACGCGGGTCCGGAGAGATCCGGCATGGAAGTGGTCTTCTTCCGTTCCTAGCTCGTAGCCCGCGACCCAGCGAAGCTTCGAAGCCTATCTGGCCACTGCGTTCCAGCCTCGCATAGCGCCGGAGCCTCCCGCGGCATCCTTCCACTATCCAAAACCAGAATCGCTGAACTTCACAAACTAAACATGCTTACGCTGGACATAAACGTAAGAAAAAGCCAGCACAACTAATCATAGTTGTACTGGCTTTTAACGTTCATTAATACATAAAGTACCGATTAACCAACGTAAGTTAAGTCTTTTGAAGTATGCGTAAATGGTTCGCAACCCGTTTCAGTGATAGCGACACAGTCTTCGATTCGAACGCCAGCAACACCAGGGATGTAGATGCCGGGTTCAATTGAGAAGCACATGCCGGGCTTGAGAACCATATCGTTGCCAGCCATGATGGATGGGAATTCGTGTTCACTCATGCCCATGCCGTGGCCGAGACGGTGGATGAAGTATTCGCCGTAACCAGCCTTGTCAATGATGTCGCGGGCAACTTGGTCAAGTTCGGCTGCGGTGATGCCGGGTTTAGCAGCATCTTGAGCAGTTAACTGCGCTTCAAGACAAACGTTATAGATGTCGAGTTGCTTGTCAGTTGGCTTGCCTAACGCAACGGTCCGAGAAGCGTCTGAAATGTAACCATCCCAGACAGTCCCGAGGTCAAACAGAACGAGTTCGTTTTCTTTGAACTTAGTGGCGTTAGTGGCACCGTGTGGTTCAGCAGCGTGGGCGCCGGCTTGTACTAAGGTGTCGAAACTCATTTGCATGATGCCTTCCTTCATTAAGGCGTACTGCAATTCGGCAACGACTTGTTGTTCGGTCCGGCCAGCTTTAACAGCGGCAAAGCCCTTTTCAAAGGCGAAGTCGGCCCATTTACCGGCAATGCGAAGTTTTTCGATTTCGTCTGGGGTTTTGATCACTCGTAAACTGTTAATGAAGTCGGTGATGTCGAGGTCAAATTTAGCAGTAGGGAAGACCGTTTGAAGGTTTTCAAGGCGGTCAACGGCTAATTGGCCCTTTTCTAAGGCGATTGACTTTGGTTGGTTGACGCGGCTAAGGGCGTTAGTCGCAATCATCTTCCAAGGATTTTCATGATCTAAGTACCCATAGACCGGATAAGTAAAGCCGGTTTCCTTGATTGCTTCGACTTCTAAGGCCGGTGCAAACATAAATGGCTCTTGGTCGGGAAATACAATGAGCGCTAGAACGCGTTCGATTGGATCGCTATAAAAGCCGGTTAAGTACTGAATCGTTCTTGGATCACTGATGTAAGCAAAGTCAGCGTGTTGTTGCGCGGTCCATTCCTGAACCTGTTGTAATTTTGACACTATAATCACCTCACTGTAAGATGCTTCAATTATAGCACAGTCGCTTGATTTCCTTCGTGTCATAAACGAGGATGAAACCGAGATGCGTTTTAACATTGAAAGGTCATGATAACTAAAAAAAGTTACGATCGATAAAGTCACTGGAAAAGCCGGAACGCTCAAAAGTGAGCGATAATCAAGAGGCTTGATATAACGGCTATCCTGTGATTTTTAAGGCTTAGCGAAACTATACCACTGGGCGTCTTGAAAATTGAAGTTGATTAGAGTATCATCAAGATGAAAACGTTTTCAAATTGATTTCTGAAAACTTATCTGATATATTTATCAAGTTGTTGAAAATCAGTGAAAACGAATTAAATCAATAAAGAAAGGGCTATCGCAATGGAAAAACAGACAGTAACAATCTATGATGTCGCCCGTGAAGCAGACGTTTCAATGGCGACCGTATCGCGAGTAGTGAATGGCAACCCAAACGTTAAACCTGCCACCCGTAAAAAAGTGTTAGACGTAATTGAACGACTAGATTATCGTCCAAACGCCGTGGCAAGAGGGTTAGCAAGTAAGAAGACCACCACGGTTGGGGTAATCATCCCAGACGTCACCAACATTTATTTCTCATCATTAGCACGAGGAATCGATGATATTGCAATGATGTACAAATATAACATTATCCTGACCAATTCGGATGAAAATGGCCGTAAGGAAGTTCAAGTGCTCAACACCTTGATGGCAAAGCAAGTCGATGGCATTGTCTTTATGGGAAACGACGTCAGCGAAGAACTTCGCAAGGAATTTGACCGGGCGAAGACGCCAATCGTTTTAGCTGGCTGCGTCGACGAAAAGGGTCAGATGCCAAGTGTCAATATTGACTATGTGGCAGCGGTCGAAGAAGCCGTTAAGAACTTGATTGATCGTGGTAACCAACGGGTGGCATTTGTTTCTGGAAGCTTGGAACACCCAATTAACCGTGATTACCGGCTGAAGGGCTACAAACAAGCCTTGAAGAAGGCTGGCATCCGTTACGATGATAAACTCGTCTTTGAAACGGATTACACTTACAAAGCAGGGCAATTATTGCAACCAGCCTTACAATCAGTTGGGGCAACGGCCGCAATCGTTGGTGACGACGAATTGGCTGCTGGTGTGATGAACGGGGTCTCTGATGCTGGTTTGAGCGTGCCGAATGATTTTGAAATCATTACGAGCAACGACACTAAGCTCACTGAAATGGTACGACCTAAGATGTCATCGATCACCCAACCACTGTACGATATCGGGGCGGTTGCAATGCGACTGTTAACCAAATTAATGAACAATGAACAAGTCGATGAAAAGACGATTCTGTTGCCATACGGCTTAATGAAACGCGATTCGACGAATTAATAGTGTCAACTTGGAAGGTCAGGCTACCATGGGGGAGTGCTGACTTTTTTTGTGGACTGATGCCAGCCATCGGCTTATTGACAATCATGGCGGTCGTTAGCAACATCGCGGTGCACTTGTTCGGGTGGTCGTCCGTCGCGGGCAATCTGGACACAAACTGGTGAATGGTACTAACGGAAGCATTAGTTTAGGACAGTTGGTTTAGTATAAACCGGGAATGCTTACAAGTATCGGTCGAGAGATATTTGCACAAACTGCTAGCTAATGGGTGGTTTGTTATGCCTGTGATTGTCGTCCTTATCGGGACACGACATTAAATTAGTCTTTTTCGTTTGGCATCAGACGCGTTGTGACGGCGATTGTAATGGGTCTGGCAGTTGGGCATGATCGAGCCATTACTTCTGCGAAACATTTGGTAAAGCGTCCTCACCCATTTTCTATTCGATTTCGTTCAAATCCTTGCGGTAATCGCCTTATTTATTGTAGCGTTGGTCCACTAAGAATTCAGAATGCGAGATTCTGCACAACCTCACCGGAACAGCTTGAATTAGAGTGACACCCGTGATATTATAATGTAGTCTGTAAAAACGAAATTATTAATTAGAAAAGAGGAGTCGTGACATGTCAGGACATTCAAAATGGCATAACATCCAAGGCCGTAAAAACGCCCAAGATGCTAAGCGTGGAAAAATTTTCCAAAAATCTCACGTGATTTGTATCAAGCCGCTAAAGCAGGTGATCCTGATCCAGCTAACAACCCTCAACTTCGCTTGGTCATGGACAAAGCCCGGGCAGCAAACATGCCTAAGGACAACGTGCAACGTGCAATCGACAAAGCATCAGGTGTCGGTGGCGCTAAGTTCGAAGAAATTACCTATGAAGGTTACGGCCCTGGTGGGACAGCTGTCATGGTTGCCGCTTTGACCGATAACAAGAACCGGACTGCGGCTGCAGTTCGTTCAGCTTTCACGCACCATGGTGGTGCATTGGGTGCTGCGGGTTCCGTTTCTTACATGTTCGATCGTAAGGGCTACGTCGTTATTTTACGTGACGGCTTAGATGCCGACGAAGATACGGTTTTAATGGATGCATTGGATGCTGGTGCTGATGATATGAAGACCAGTGACGATCAATTTGAAATCTTCTCAGATCCATCGAGCTTGACTGCAGTGCGTGATGCATTACAAGAAAAGTACAATTTGGATACGGCTGAAGTTCGGATGTTCCCAGAGAACACGACTGAAGTACCAGAAGATAAGATTTCACAATACCAAGGCTTAATTGACGAACTTGAAGGCAACGATGATGTTTCGGACGTTTACGAAGCAGCAACGTTACCTGAAACCGCTGAATAAGTATTGACGAAAAGTCGCTCCTAATCGAGCGGCTTTTTTATTTTCTAAACTAAACATGTCATCAAAAGGGATTAAAGTCGCGGTGTACCGTGATTTTAATCCCTTTTTGATTTGCCATATCAGGCGCAATCCAATAAATCATCCGGACAAATTGAAATTAAATTCTGGCCAAAATAATGGGGTAGACCAAATTGTCCATGAATAAAAAACAACGCCTGTCGTCAGTGCGTAATTAAGTGGCATGGAGGTGAATAGAGATGATTGAAGCACTTGGTCAGCAACTATTGACGGGCGCTGTGCAAGCAGGAAGCTCCGATTTATACCTATTGCCGGATGCAGAACAGTACGCGATTTACGAGCATCAGGCGTTGGGTATGACTAAAATTCAGACGGTTCCCTATGCGACGGGTCAGCAATTAATTGCCCATCTTAAGTATCGCGCCAACATGGCAATCACTGAAACTAGGCGACCACAAATGGGCGCGTTGACGGTGACAATTAACGAGCAACGGATTCACTTACGGCTCTCCAGTGTTGGGGACTTTTTGCACCGCGAATCATTAGTGATTCGGCTGTTACAGCCACTCGCAGTTAGTCAACCACGGTTTTTGGTGCCGGATCAGTTTGAAACGCTTGAACAATGGTGTCGTTTACGAGGACTGATTTTGTTTGCGGGACCAACGGGATCTGGCAAAACAACGACGATTTATCAATTAGCCAAGACGTTGCGTCAGCATGGTTCGGTGTTAACCATTGAAGATCCGGTTGAAATTATTGAAGCCGACTTTTTACAGTTGCAGGTGAACGATTCAGCAGAAATGACCTATGAAGCGTTGATTAAGGTTGCGCTGAGGCATCGTCCTGACATTTTGATCGTCGGCGAGATTCGAGATCGAACAACCGCTCAAGCTTGTGTGGAAGCAGCGTTAAGCGGGCACTTGGTTCTCAGTACCGTTCACGCCCGTAATGTATACGGTGTGGTGACTCGACTGGCGCAACTTGGTGTTGACATGGCTGCTTTACAGCAGGCAATCACTGGCGTTGCCTATCAACGGTTGCTGCCAACTACCACCGATCAAATCGCTGCCTTATTGGATCTTCAAGCCGGCCCAGTCGCAACCGATTGGTTTGGCAATCGACAAATGACAACGGAATGGAGGCGACACCTTGACGATGCACAACAACGCGGACTCCTTACAGCCCAAACCGTCACCCACTTCGAAGCGGGTTAAGCCGTGGCCGGTAGTTTTTCAGGCCTCAGTATTTCAATTAGTGAGTGAACTCTTGACGGTGGGGTTCTCGATTCGACATGCCTTAAGTTTTTCCGAGTTGATTTTTAAACGTCAACTTCAGGATCTACGGCATATCAACAGCCAATTAAGATTAGGCGTCACCGTCAGTCAGGCATTTGAACCCTATATTGATGACCAGATCTGTTTACAACTCCAATTAGCTGAAGAACATGGACAACTCAGCCAGAGTTTAGGTCAAATCAGCCGCCTATTAGCCACAGCAGACCAACGACAGCAAAAGATTCGCCGTTTGCTCCGGTATCCAGCCATGTTACTGATGTTACTCGTTGTGATCATCACGGGACTGCAATTAATTGTTTTTCCGCAAGTTCAAGATTTGGCGGGAACATCACAAAGTACGCACCACTGGCTTTGGTGGGGGATTGGTGGCATTGTGATTGGTCTAATTGGTTTCGTGAGTGTATTGCAGCTTAAACAGCAACCCATTTTACAACGGGTTGAGCAGCTATCCCGACTCCCCATTATCGGTGGCGTGATGCGAACCTACTACGGCTATTACTTTTTAGCTGCGTACACGATTTTGATTAGCAGTGGGCTTGAAATGCAGGAAATTTTGCGGACGTTGCAGCGAGCTAAAAAAACGACTTTATTGCATCAACTCAGCACTAAACTAGCAACGCAATTAGCGGCCGGTGAACCACTAATGACGGCGTTGATGCGTTATCGATTCATGCCAGCGGAATTACAAATCATTCTTGCGGCTGGTCAAACCAAAGCAACAATGGCCCAGGAATTAACGGCGTTAACGGAGCTCTATTATCAGCGGTTGATGGCGCAATTAGAACGTTTAATGGCGTGGATTCAACCGATTGCGTTTCTAGTGATTGCCGGGATGATTTTAGGCACTTACGTCAGTCTATTTTTACCGATGTATCACATGATTGGAGGATTAGGATGAAACGAGTAAAGCGCGGTTTCACTTTATTAGAAATGTCGATAGTCCTAGTAATCGTCAGTTTACTGGTACTCATCATTGTTCCCAATTTGGCACAACAAAAAAAGCACGCCAATACGGTGCACACGGGGGCAATGGTAACCGTTGTTCAAACGCAGTTGGAATCCTATTTGGATGCAACAGATGATCGGTCAACTTCATTTGCGGAATTGCAACGCGCTGGGTACCTAACAGAAAAGCAGGTCAAGATGGCGAAGCGGGAGGGGATTCGAATTGATGGGACACAGGTCAAAGTTGACTCGTAGGGGGTTAACACTTTTGGAGTCGATAATGACGTTGACCATTTTGAGTGGGGTGTTAGTGGTGCTAACGACGGCTCGCCAGACAACGCGTCAGACGCCACGAAGCGAAGCTGCTTTTTGGCGAACGTTTCAGGCCAATTGGCGACACGTTCAATCTGATGGACAGACGCATCATAATAACACGATTATTCGGTTTGAACCGGAAAAAGGAGTCGTGTTTGATGGGGCACAGTGGCATCAGGTATTAGTGTTGCCCAAAACGTTGCGAATTTTGAAAGAACAAGAAATAGCACCAAAGAAAAGTGGTAACTTTTCGCCACAGCGGGTTTCGTTATACTCCACTGCAACCCAGCAAGAATATGAAATCGTGATTCAAATGGGATGGGGGGTCTATCAAGTTGAAGCGAAGTGAACGGAAACGCGGTTTTATTTTAAGTGATTCAGTCGTGGGGTTGACGCTCATTTGTTTAGGTGTGATCACGTTTGCGGAAGCGCAACTGGTCATGAACCGACAACTGGTACAACGAGAAGAACGCGTGTTACAACTTCGACAGCGGTATGAGACTCAATTACGGGAGAAAAATTCGTGAAGCAGGGCTTTAGTTTAATTGAAACCATTATCGCGATTGCGGTCATTGCTGTGGGATTGTTAACCATTCAACTCGGAACATCGATCGTGATGAACCAGCGGCAACGAGAATTTGATGAACAGTTAGCTTGGTATCAATTGTTGGGTGAGCTTGAGTCGCCAGAGTACCGGTTTCGGGTGACTAAAATGGATCGGTATCAACTGATACTGAAATCGCCTCGGGTCACTAAACGGCCGTTTTATTGCGACATCGACGGACGGTTGAAACGAAAGCATCGCATGAACTGATGTTGACCACGCCATATGGTGGGTACCTGCCCTGATTCGAGAAGTCAAAGATGTGACGTGGGCCACCAAAAAAAATCGATTATATCTCGAGTTAACCATGATGAAAGGTCAAAAATTTTCGGCGTTGACGAGCGTCCCAGTGGGGCTTGATCAAGAGAAGGGTGAGAAAAAATAATTGAAAGCTCAAAATGGCTTTATGACAATTTTGGCACTCGTTTTTTTAGGCGTGTTAACAACCCTGCTATTATTTCAACTTCAAGCCTATCGCCAGCAACGTCAAGCGTTTGATGATTTGATCGAAAACTATTCAAAACGCGTGACGTCGGTGGTTGACTCTTCACAATCTAAAACAAAGAAGTGACAAAATTAAGCTAAGTAGCTTGAATAACTTGGTGAAAATTTGTAAGATAGATTCTGTGGATATACAATCCTTAATCACGAGGAGGTCGACAACACTGGCTTTAAAAGAAACAGAAGCGCTGTTTAACGTACTTGATCAATCAAGTGGGCTTTTGAAGACTGCGCTGGACACATCGTATTTAGACGCCTTTATCGAATCAGGGGATAACCTGATTGCTGGTAATGTGCAGGTTGAAGACGATGTACCGGATGCAGATACCATTCAAAAGTTACAAGCGCTTTACGCGCAGGTGGACGTTGCAACGTTACCTAAAGAGGTCGCGCGACAAGCAGTCCAGCTTTCAATGTTGAAGGCGATCCAAGAAGACAAGATTCAGGGCAATCATCAGATGACCCCGGATACGATTGGCATGGTGATGGGTTATCTCATCATCCGGTTGGTTGAGCATCAATCCCAACTGACGATTCTTGATCCGGCCGTTGGGACCGCTAATTTGTTAACGACGATTCTTAATCAGTTGACGGATGAAACACCCGCAACGGTTTCGGCAATTGGTATTGATAACGATGATTCAATGTTGTCAGTTGCTGACATTAACACGACACTGCAACGGGTGCCGGTTGAGCTGCAACACCAAGATGCGCTTGGCGATCTTTTAGTCCCGGCAGTTGACTTGGTCGTTTCGGATCTGCCAATTGGCTACTATCCATTGGATGATAAGGTAACGTCGTTTAAGACCAGGTCTGAGTCAGGTCACTCCTACGTTCACCACTTGCTGCTTGAACAAGCAATGCAAGCGGTAAAACCAGGTGGCTTTGGCATTTTCCTAGTCCCAAGCCAACTATTTTCATCACCAGAAGCGAAATCGTTATTGGGTTGGTTACAGGAAAGTGCTTATCTACAAAGCTTTTTGGCACTGCCAAAAGACCTATTTACGGCGCAATCAGCGGAGAAATCGATTTTGTTACTTCAACGTCATGGGGAACATGCTAAACAGGCCAAAAAGGTCATGATTGGTGAATTCCCATCGTTTAAGGATCAAACCGCGTTCTCGAAGTTTATTGCGGAAATGGTTGATTGGGAATTAAATGATTTGCTGAAATAAAACAAAAGGAGAATTAATTTCATGGGAAAAACACTTGCCGTTAACGCAGGAAGCTCCACTTTAAAGTTTAAGCTTTTCGAAGTTCCTTCAGAAGATGTCATCACAAGCGGGGTTATCGAACGGATCGGTCTCAAAGATTCAATCGTGACGATCAAGTACGGCGATGGTCAAAAGTACGAGAACGTTCAAGACGTTGATACACATGAACAAGCAATCCACTTGATGTTGGATCAATTGTT
Source organism: Secundilactobacillus similis DSM 23365 = JCM 2765 (assembly GCF_001311075.1). GTDB lineage: Bacteria > Bacillota > Bacilli > Lactobacillales > Lactobacillaceae > Secundilactobacillus > Secundilactobacillus similis. Next base: position 9,805 of record NZ_BBAD01000066.1, on the reverse strand, counting down.
AGCCCTTGATATCATTAAGGACTACAAGGAAATCACTGGAATCGGTCACCGGGTCGTTGCCGGTGGTGAATTCTTTACGGATTCTGTCTTAGTTGACGATGACGTGCTTCAAAAGATCGAAGACTTAGCTGAATATGCACCACTGCATAACCCAGCTGAAGCAATGGGCATCCGGGCATTCAAGAACATCTTACCTGATGTGCCTAACGTAGCCGTGTTTGACACGTCATTCCACACATCAATGCCAAAAGTGAACTACATGTACGCCATTCCTTACGAATACTACGAAAAGTTCGGTGCTCGTAAGTATGGGGCCCACGGAACGAGCCACCGTTATGTTGCTGGCCGGGCCGCTGCAATGCTTGGCAAGCCACTAGAAGACTTGAAGTTGATCACTTTGCACATTGGTGCCGGTGCTTCAATCACGGCAGTTAAGAACGGTAAGTCATTTGATACCTCAATGGCTTCACGCCACTTGCCGGGATCATGATGGCAACCCGTTCTGGTGATATTGATGTTTCCTTAGTAACTTACTTGATGGAAAAACTGAACATCAAGGATCCTAACGAAATGATCAACATCTTGAACAAGAAGTCTGGGTTGATTGGGGTATCTGAAACCTCTGCTGACATGCGTGACCTAGAAAAGGTTCAAGATAAGAACGAAAAGGCCCACTTAGCACGTGATATGTACATCAACCGGATCGTTCGTTACATTGGCCAATACGTGGCAGAACTTGGTGGTATCGATGCCATCGTCTTCACAGCCGGTGTTGGTGAAAATGATATTCCAATTCGTCAAGAAATTGCCGATAAGTTAAGTTATTTCGGGATCGCTGTTGATCCAGAAAAGAACCACATTCGTGGCGTTGAACGCGACTTATCAACTGACGATGCAACGGTTAAGACCCTGTTGATCCCTACGGATGAAGAGTTAATGATCGTTCGTGACGTTGAACGGTTGACGAAGTAATTCAATCATCATTAAGATCATCACTTGTTGATGGTTGATTAGAAAGCAACTGCTTTGATCGAAGCTATTTGATCGGGTGGTTGCTTTTTTTGTTGTTTGCTCGTCAAAGTTGTGGTGAAGGTCGTTCATTGAGGCTATGATATTCGGCGCCGCTCAACTGTTATTTTAGATTTCCTGAAGTTGCAGAAACTTGTTAACCACGCCGCCTTCTGACCGCCTCGCTCCGCACACTTACATCGTTAATTGCATTTTTTTCATCTTTGCGTGAGTAATTGTCACGAATTCAACATTAAGCGGTTTGACGCCGTTTTGGACCGGTGGTTAGCGTTTAATTCGATGGACGGAGGCTTATTTGCCAGAATCGGGGAATATGCCGTGTATAATATGGCCCATGAAGGAGTGAAGCGGCATGGAAAATAACGAAGCATCAACGGATCAGTTCTCACGGGGGTTAAAAAACCGGCACGTGCAATTGATCGCACTAGGTGGCACCATTGGACCGGGCTCTTCTTGGGCGCCGGCGAATCGATTCATTCAGCAGGGCCATCAATTGTGCTCGCGTACCTGATTGCTGGAATTGCCTGCTTTTTACTCATGCGGGCATTAGGGGAATTACTATTATCTGATTTAAAAGCCCATTCGTACATCGACTTTATTGAACGGTACTTGGGTGAACGTTGGGGCTTCATCGCCGGTTGGACGTATTGGGTCTGCTGGTTAACCATTGCGATGGCTGATTTAACGGCCGCTGGGTTGTATATGAAATTTTGGTTCCCCGGGTTACCACAGTGGGTGACTGGGTTAGTCATTTTATTGATCCTGTTAGTCATCAACTCGGTGACAGTCAAAGCGTTTGGTGAAACTGAATTTTGGTTTGCAATTGTTAAAATTGTCGCCATTGTGGCACTGATCGTGATTGGGGTTGTTCTGGTCGTGATTCAGTTTAAGACACCGGTTGGCCATGCCTCGGTGGGCAACTTGTTTGCCGGCAAATTCTTTGCTCACGGCGCAAAGGGTTCTTGCTCTCATTTCAAATGGTGTTGTTTGGGTTTATTGGGATCGAAATGGTTGGGATGACAGCTTCTGAAACGAACGACCCAACGCATATTATTCCCAAGGCCATCAACGAAATTCCGATGCGGGTTATCTTGTTTTACCTCGGGTCGTTACTGGCTCTCATGTGCATCTACCCATGGCACTTTATTTCGCCTGATGAAAGTCCGTTTGTTCAAGTCTTTTCAGCGATTGGCATCAAGTCTGCTGCAGCCATCATCAATTTTGTGGTTTTAACGGCAGCTGCTTCGGCATGTAATAGTTCCTTGTTTACGACCGGTCGGATGTTGTTTTCATTGACTTACGGTGGTAAATCACGGACGTCAAAGCGCTTGGGTAAGTTATCTAAGGCGCAAGTACCGGTCAATGCGCTATTGCTTTCTGCAGCGATTATCGCAGTGGTAGTGGTTTTGAACATGTTTATTCCGGGAAAGGTCTTCACCCTGATTTCAAGTATCGCCACCACTTGTTTCCTGTTTATCTGGGGCTCGATCGTGCTCGCTCATTTAAAGTACCGGCGGGTCATGAAAGCTGAAGGTAAACCAGCCGGCGACTTCAAGATGCCGTTTGCGCCATATTCGGACTACTTCGTCCTAGCCTTTCTAGGCATGGTCGGCGTTGTGTTACTGTTCCGGTTTGAAACGTTAGTCGCGTTGATTGGTTCAGTGCTATGGCTCTTGGGGCTCTGGTTATTCAAAACGATCAAGGATCGAGCGGTTGTGGCCTCGATTCAAGATTAGGGCCTGAGGATATTGCTTTGATTGAAGCTGACTTTATAAAATTAACTTAGTACGGTGACTGATATTCAGTCATTTGATAACAAATCAAAAATACGGTGAGTGCCAGAAGATGGCCTCACCGTATTTTGACGATGACTGTTCGACACAGCACGTTTTATTTTATTGATTGGCCTAAATCGGGTAGACTGAAAGGTAACGTGAATCTGTCGAACAAGCATTGAACGGAACATGGTACACTAGAGACAGTAGCTTTTGAAAAAGAAGGGATTAGCGTGCAACAATTTTTTACATCGGATACGCATTTTTTTCATAAGGACCTTTTGGGTGATTCCAAGTTTGCGCCGCGCCCCTTTGCGTCGGTAGATGAAATGAATCAAACCATTATTGACCACTGGAATGAACGGGTGACGCCTGAGGATACGGTTTATCATCTTGGCGATATCGCGCTCTACTTTATCCGGCCGGAACGCGCGGCTGAAGCGGCTATTTTGGACGTTTTAAACCAGCTCAACGGTCACTTAGTCCTCATTAAGGGGAACCATGATAACCGGGCGTTATTCAAATACCTCGCGCAACACAATTACGAATATGGTGGCAAACCCAAGTTTGAGTTTCACGACGTGGGCAAGATTATCAAAGTCAATCACCGTCAGTATTACTTAACCCACTACCCCATGATGATGGGCATTGTTAAGCAAATCATTAACTTACACGGCCATATTCACCACTATGCGGTGGGGGTCAAAGAAAACATTAACGTCGGTGTTGATACCCCAGAAGTTGATTATCTTAAGACGAAACCGGCCTTTGGCGCACCATTTACAATGGCCGAAGTAGAGGAAATGGTTCAGGGGAAGTATGACGATTTTCAGAAACGACACTAACGTTTGGGAGGTAGCATAACGGCATGACAGAGAAAATTACCATCTTACATACCAATGATATTCATTCCCACTTTGAAAACTGGCCTAAGATTCGGCGGTATTTGTTAGAAGAACGGGCGCGTTATCAAGCGGCTGGCCATACGGTGTATACGTTTGATATCGGTGATGCGATGGATCGGGTTCATCCGCTCAGTGAAGCGACAAACGGTCAAAAAAACGTTCAGTTGATGAATCAAATTCACTATGATGGGGTAACGATTGGCAATAATGAGGGGCTTGGCAATTCTAAGCGTCAGTTAAACCGATTGTACACCAAGGCGAACTTTGATGTGATCTTGGGTAACTTGTTGAATTCACCTAAGAAATCGCAGCCTAAGTGGCGATGCCGGCTAAGTTAATGACGACGGCTGCTGGTACTCGGGTACTCGTGTTGGGCTTAACGGCACCATACACACTCACCTACGTTGTTGGGCTGGCAGCCGATCTCAGTCAATCTGATGCTACCACGGCTACTGAAACAGTATGCTGGGCAGTATGATGTGGTGGTGTTGCTTTCACACTTAGGACTTGACGTTGATCGACAAATCGGCAAGCGTTATCCAGAAGTCGACGTGGTGATTGGTGCGCATACCCACCATTTACTAGTGCACGGCGAACTAGTCAACCAAACGTTGTTAGCTGCGGCTGGCAAATACGGTTACTATGTTGGGACGATTCAGCTTGAATTGGAAGATCACCACATTGTGACCAAGCAGGCGTCCGTAGTTGAAACGGCGAATCTGCAAGCGGCAACTTCAGATCGAACCGAAATTGAAGGTTATCAAAAACTCGGCGAGCGACTACTATCTAAAAAGCGCGTGGCCCAGTTACCCGTGGCGATGGAGAAAAACTGGGAGGGGCACTCCCGATTAGCCAGTGAAGGATTGGCAGCAATGGAGGCCTATGCGGGCACTGATGCCGCAATCGTTAATGGTGGGTTGTTTATGTGCGACCTACCGGCTGGCATCGTCACGCAAAATGAACTACATCAGTTGTTACCGCATGCCATGCACGTGATGCGCGTCACGTTGAGTGGTGACAATCTTTGGCGCTTGATCATGGAAATGGAAAAAACCAGGCCGTTCTTGAATCGGTTCCCAATCAAGGGAATGGGCTTTCGTGGCAAGTATTTTGGCGCTTTAACGTACTCAGGTATCACTTATAACGAACACGAAGGGACCGTCCTGTTTCGGGGCGAACCATTGTCACCGATGAAGGCGTACACGATTGCCGTTCCGGATCACTACTTGTTCATTCCGTTTTTCCCAACCATTTCAATTGTTGGTCAAAACGAAATTTTATATGGTAAGCTATTAAGGACGGTTTACGGCGACTATCTCGCCAAACAATACCCAATCAAGAAGGAGGCGACATCGCAACATGGACAAAAAGGCACTACAGACGCTCATTGATGAGACTCGTGAGCAGCGACGCCCGGTGGGGTGATCGTTTCAGTGGACGAGACGCACTATCAAATCAATGAACATCCCTATGAATTACTCACTAATTACCGAGATGCATTTGACCGAATGATGTTAAGCGACCGGTTTAACACGTTTTATTCCAAATACGATTATTTAGTGGGGGATATGGGCTTTGGTCAACTGCGATTACGTGGTTTTTACAGTGACGAGCGCAACGTTCCCGCTGAACTTAAAATTAGTGCGCTACAGGACTACTTAGACGAACACTGTAACTTAGGGTGTCCGTACTTCGTTTTGCATAATCAAGACGTCCGGGCAACGACGCCTAAGCGTCCTCGACGGCAACGAGAAACTGGCGGTCGGCATGAGTCAACTAGTGACCATGACGCTCAGCCACACCGCTCACGGCGCCGCTCTCAGCGCAATAATAGTAATCGAAAACGTGAGACACAATCAGAAGCCAAACCAACGACTCGAAATCAATCAGGAGCAACGAAACCAACGGGACAGACAACGACCAATCAACATGCAACTAGTCAGCGTTCCCAACAATCAACAACCATCAAGCAGCATGCCTCAGAGGGCAATGGTCACAGTCGACAGCGATCGCGGCGTCGGCGGCCAAATAACCAGTCCGGCCGACCATCAAACGGTCAACAAAAGGCCTACGTGGTTGAAAAAATCAAACCGGTGAAGCCTAAACCAGTTGGCGAGCGGCAAGGAACCGTCAAGACAGTTGGGCATAGTCAACACCGTAAATTTACCATTCGGGAAAAAGAGGATTAATTGAACATGGCAAAACATTACGATGGGTACTTTATCGATTTAGACGGAACGGTGTACGCGGGTAAGAAACGCATTCCGGCGGCCAAACGTTTTATCGAACGACTACAAGCAACGCAAACAAAGTTTATGTTTGTCACAAACAATACGACTAAGTTACCAGCGGATGTGGTGCACAACTTAGCTGAGAACCATGATATTCACGTTGATGAAAGTCACGTGTATACGGCAGGCTTGGCTAGTGCAGACTACGTTGCTGGCATCGCGAAGCCTGAACAAAACCGCGCTTACCTGATTGGTGAAACCGGTCTGATGCAAGCATTTATCGATCAGGGGTTTCGCCTGACAGAACAGGACCCGGACTTCGTCGTGATTGGTTTAGATCATGATGTGACCTACCATAAACTGGCGACTGCAACGTTGGCCGTTCGAAATGGCGCTAAGTTTATTGGGACCAATCCAGACTCCAACATTCCCAGTGAACAGGGCATGTTGCCTAGCGCTGGTGCTTTAAACGAATTAGTGGCCTATGCAACGCAACAACGACCGCAATACATTGGTAAACCTGGATCAATCATTATGGAAAAGGCACTTGAACGGATGGGACTATCAAAGGCACAAGTGTTAATGGTTGGCGATAACTACCAAACCGATATTAGAGCGGGCCTTGATTTTGACATGGACACACTGTTGGTGTATTCCGGCCTGTCAACGAAACAGCAGGTTGCGGCTGAAGAGCGACAGCCAACGTATCAGATTGACTCGTTAGACGATTGGTCATTGGACGAGCACTAACTACGGGAGGCGTCAACACACATGATACGGGTGAAACAGGGTGTCCAGTGGACGTTGTTGTTTTTAGCAATCGTGTCACTGGCGATTTTTATCACGATCAACAGTATGTGGCTGTACTGGCTGAACGTTGTGCTAGGTGACCTTTCTCGAGTAGTTGGCATCTCAACGGGGCGGATTATGGATAACTACGGTCAGTTGTTGAGTTATTTGCAATTACCGTGGATTCACCATTTAAGCATGATGGATTTTCCGACGTCGCCGAGTGGTCGTCAGCATTTTAGCGACGTCAAAAACCTCTTTTTACTTAATAATGCGGTGTTGATCGTGACGATTGTGCCCGCGTGGCGGTTTTTACGGCGACTGTGGCGGACTAATCAAGTATGGCGGTTGATTCGGCCCTTTCAGGTTGCTGCCGTTGTGCCAATATTGGCTGGTATGATGATGGCCATTAACTTTAATCAGTTTTTTATCGCCTTTCATAAAACACTGTTTCGTAATTCAGATTGGTTATTTAATCCGCAATTTGATCCCATTATTTTGGTGTTACCGGAATCATTTTTCTCCCAATGCTTCATATTTGCCTTTTTATTATTTGAATTGGTCATGATATGGGGAATTTGGTCGGGAAAAGAAAGTTTTAACCGGCTTTGATTTTTGTGCACACAAAAAGGTGACTGCCAACAAGGCAATCACCTTTTTTGATTGACATAAACGAATGTCTTATTCGCTTACTTGACCGTTCTTTTTAAAGAGACCCACAAAAGCAGGAATCAGTGACACAACGATAATCCCTAAAACGACTAATGAAAAATGTTCCTTAACGAAACCAATATTACCGAAGAAGTAACCGCCAGCGCAGCAAAGTGCTACCCAGGCGACACCAGCGGCTGCATTATACTTAATGAATGAGCGGTACTGGTAGTGCGACGTTGCGGCAACGAAGGGTGCGAAAGTTCGAATGATCGGCATGAACCGGGCTAGAAAAATCGCAATTGCGCCGTGACGATCAAAGAACCGCCTGGACTCGTTCAACCGTTCCTCGCTGATGAACCGGCCGAAAAAGGCGTGCTTTGTTAACGCGATGCCAACTCGACGACCAATCATGAAGTTAGTTGAATCCCCGAGGAGTGCTGCCAGTAAGAAGAGACCAACGAATAACCAGATGTTGAGGTGGTAAGTCGGGTTGGCCGCCAAGGCAGCTGCGGCAAACAGCAGTGAATCACCGGGGAGAAATGGTAAGATCACCGCACCGGTTTCGATGAAGATAATTAAGAACAAGATACCGTACGTCCAGCCGCCAAAGGTATTGACGATATTGACCATGTGTTGATCAATATGAAGTACGAAATCAAATAGTTGAGTCATATTAGGGTGTGTCCTTTCAATTACTGTAATGTGGCCATTGTACCAGATAATGTCAGATAAACGGGGAATTTAATGGCGATTTTAATAAAAAGATTGAAAATGACTGATTGCGGTAAACAGGGTTTGGTTAGGGTGGTACACTGAATTTTGGAACGCGATAAGTTGCTTTTTAGTTTAAATCATGGATAATAGATATAATTACTATGTTGGAGGTATCACAGTGAATTATCCACAGTTACATCTTGAAGAAGTTAACGGCCCTAAGGCAACAATCAGTACATCAATGGGCGATATTAAAGTACAACTCTTTCCAGACCAAGCGCCCAAGGCCGTTGAAAACTTCGTGTCATTAGCTAAGAAGCACTACTACGATGAAGTGATTTTTCACCGTGTGATCAGTGACTTTATGATTCAAGGCGGCGACCCTACTGGAACTGGAATGGGCGGTGAAAGCATTTGGCAGTCACCATTTGAGGATGAGTTCTCCCAAGAGGTTTATAACTTGCGTGGGGCCCTTTCAATGGCCAATGCTGGTCCAAATACTAATGGCAGTCAGTTCTTCATCGTTCAAAACCAGCACATGTCCGCTCAAATCACGGAACAATTGAAGTCAGCACATTTCCCTGACGAAATTGTGACGGCTTACCAAAAGGGTGGGACACCATGGCTTGATTTCCGTCACACCGTTTTCGGTCAAGTCACCGAAGGCATGTCAGTTTTAGATGCTATTGCGGCTGTTAAGACGGATGCGTCTGACAAACCACTTGAAGACGTTGTGATCGAATCAGTTACAATTACGGATTAAGGTTAACCATTAACGGATCTTGTTGACAGCGATTGTCAGCAAGATTTTTTTGTATGATGAAGTTGACTGACGTTTTACTGTTAACTGACGATTAAATCCGTTATAGTAGAACCTAAGTGTAAAACAAAAATGATTAGTCATTAGGAGGAATGAAAAGTGCTACGAATTGGAAATCAAGTTCACGGAACGGTTACTGGCATTCAGCCGTATGGGGCATTTGTTGACCTTGGCGACGGTGTTCAGGGGTTGATTCATATTTCGGAGTGTCATTACGGGTTTGTTAAGGATATTCACCAGTATTTAACAGTCGGCGATGAAATCGACGTGGTTGTGCTGGATATCGATGAGTTTACAGGGAAGATCTCCTTATCCTTGCGTTGCATGGAAGAACCTAAAGCATCTTTAACGATGACGGTACCCCAACAAGAGGGACGGCATAAACATTACTGGACAAGTCGCAATGTTCATGAAGGATTTGCCCCCATTCAAAGCCGCCGTCACGCCTGGGAGCAAGAGGCTTTGAAGGAACTTGTTCAGAAATAGAATCTTTTTTAAGAAAATGCTTGACCATCCTGGTAATTGCTGGTAATATTTTACATGTTGTTAACGCAGACATTATTAATTTCTCGGATAGTTATACAAAACCTCCGAAAAGTTAAAGGTTGAGTTAATCAATAGCAGATGTGATTGAAAGAAAATTCAATTTGGACTTTATGAATAAAGATTCAAATTAGGAGTTGACAATCTTCTGTTGTAAATGTTAAACTGATTAAGTTGCTTCGGAACGGCAGTCGTTATTGATTGAAATAAAGATTTCAAATTAATAGTTGACAGCCCAATGACAACGAGATACAATTTAAGAGCTGATTCAAAAGGAATCGGCTTGGTAGACCTTTGAAAACTGAACAAAGTTTTGTTTCACAAATGTGCAGGGCATATCACTTT